>NZ_DIEJ01000227.1:21796-22993 GCF_002418565.1 Achromobacter sp. UBA5777
GTAGGTGATCGAGGACGAGGCGGTCTGGCCGGCGCCCAGGTTGTTGAACGTCGAGCCGGGGTTGAACGAGTAGGAGCCGTCGGCGTTCAGGGTGAACGTGCCGCCGTTGGTGCCGGTGATCGCTGCGCCCACGTTGGTCGACTGGCCGTTGACGGCCGAGACGTGCAGCGTATCGCCGTCCGGATCGGTGTCATTGGACAGCACGCCGTGCGCCGCATCAGCAGTGAGGCTGACGCCTTGGTTCGTGGCGTCCGTGTCGTTGACCGCGGTCGGAGCCGGGTTCTTCACATCCCACGAGAAGTCTTGCGAGACCGAAGCGCCGGCCTTGTCGGTCGCGGTGATGGTGACCGCGTAGACGCCGTGATCGCCACCTTGCGAGGCCGACTTGTCGAGCGTGCCGGTGATGATGCCGGTCTTCGGATCGATGGTCAGGCCGGGCGGCAGGCCCGTAGCGGAGTACGTCAGCACATCGCCCGCGTCCACATCCGAGAACTGCTCGGAGATGTCGACCGGGGTGATGGCCTGGCCGTCATTGCCGGACTGGTCATCAAGCGTCACGCCCGGGGTCAGGATCGGGGTGTCGTTGGTGCCGGTGATCGTGACCGTCAACGTCGCGGTCGAGGTACCGCCTTCACCGTCGGAGACGGTGTAGGTGATCGACGACGAAGCGGTCTGGCCAGCGCCCAGGTTGTTAAACGTCGAGCCGGGATTGAAGCTGTACGAACCGTCGGCGTTCAGCGTGAAGGTGCCACCGTTGGTGCCGGTGATTGCCGCACCCACGTTGGTCGACTGGCCGTTGACGGCCGAGACGTGCAGCGTGTCGCCGTCCGGGTCGGTGTCGTTGGACAGCACGCCGTTCTGGGCGTTGACCGCCAGGTTGACGTTTTGACCCGTGGCGCCTTCGTCAGCGACTGCCGTCGGAGCCGGGTTCTTCACATCCCACGAGAAGTCTTGCGACACCGAAGCGCCAGACTTGTCGGTCGCGGTGATGGTGACCGCGTAGACGCCGTGATCGCCACCTTGCGAGGCCGACTTGTCCAGCGTGCCGCTGATGATGCCCGTCTTCGGATCGATGGTCAGGCCCGGGGGCAGACCCGTGGCCGAGTACGTCAGCACATCGCCCGCGTCCACATCCGAGAACTGCTCGGAGATGTCGACCGGGGTGATGGCCTGGCCGTCATTGCCGGACTGGTCATC
>NZ_DIEJ01000224.1:0-7639 GCF_002418565.1 Achromobacter sp. UBA5777
CGCCGCATCCCCCGCCGCATCGCCTGCCGCATCGCCGACCGCGTCCCCGTCTTCGCAACAACCCGCCAGCCCGCCTGCCCAGCAGCCCAATCGCGCGCCGAATCCGTTCGGCGACCTGCTGACCAAGTGATTCGCCTTGGGGCGCCGCCCCGGCGTCTCCTCGACCGACAGACAAGATCCTTTGCACGGAGCCGTCCATGGCCAAGAAAGAAAGCGTTCAGAAACGATTGCAGAAAGTCCGTCCGCCGCGCGTTCAGCTCACGTATGACGTGGAGAAGGGCGACGCCATCGAACAGAAGGAGCTTCCCTTCGTGGTCGGCGTGGTGGGCGACTTCTCTGCGCAGTCCGAGGCCGAGCTGCCCCGTCTGAAGGACCGCAAGTTCGTCAACATCGACGTCGACAACTTTGACGACGTGATGCGGGGGCTGGAGCCCCGCGCGGCGTACCGCGTGAAGAACCGCCTGACTGATGAAGGCGGCACGTTCGGCGTCGACATGAAATTCCGCTCCATCGAGGATTTCCGTCCGGAAGCCGTCGTGCAGCAGGTGGATCCGCTGCGCGAGCTGCTGGACATCCGCACCAAGCTGGCCGATCTGCGCAACAAGCTCGCCGGCAACGACAAGCTGGAAGACCTGCTGGGCGAAGTGCTGACCAGCACCGAAAAGCTGCAACAGCTCACCAGCGAGACCGACAAGGGAGGCCGCAATGAGTAATTCCGCCGCCGCACAAAACACTGCCGCCACCGCCACCGAAACGCAGAGCGGGCTGCTGGACCAGATCGTCGAGCAAAGCCGCGTCGCCAAATCCACCGCCGAACATGACCGCGCCAAGGACATCATTGGCGAGCTGGTGCGTGAGGTAATGAAGGGCACAGTTGTGGTGTCCGACAACCTGTCGGCCATGCTGGACGCGCGCGTCGCCGAGCTCGACCGCCTGATCTCGGCCCAGCTCAGCGAAGTGATGCACGCGCCCGAGTTCCAGAAGCTGGAGAGCACCTGGCGCGGCCTGCACTACCTGTGCCAGGAGACCGACACCAGCCCGATGCTGAAGATCAAGGTGCTGAACACGACCAAGCGCGACCTGGTTCGCGACTTCCAGACCGCGATCGACTTCGATCAGAGCCTGATGTTCAAGAAGGTGTACGAAGAGGAATTCGGCACGTTCGGCGGCGCGCCGTTCGGGGCGCTGCTGGGCAATTTCGAGATCACGCGCCAGCCCGAGGACATGTATTTCATCGAGCAGATGTCGCACGTGGCGGCCGCGTCGCACGCGCCGTTCATCGCGTCGGCCTCGCCGGAGCTGCTGGGCCTGGACAGCTTTGCCGACCTGGGACGCCCGCGCGATCTGGCCAAGGTGTTCGATACCGTCGAATACACCAAATGGCGCAGCTTCCGCGATTCGGAAGATTCGCGCTACGTCGGCTTGACCATGCCGCGCTTTCTGGGCCGTCTGCCGTACGACCCGGTGGAAGGCACCACGGTCGAAGGCTTCAACTTCGTCGAGGACGTGGACGGCACCGACCATTCCAAATACCTCTGGTGCAACGCCGCGTGGGCCTTCGGCGCACGCCTGACGGCGGCATTTGCGGACTTTGGCTGGTGCGCGGCGATCCGCGGCGTCGAAGGCGGCGGCCTGGTCGAAAACCTGCCTACGCATACGTTCAAGACGGACGACGGCGAAATCGCGCTCAAGTGCCCGACCGAGATCGCCATCACCGACCGGCGCGAAAAGGAATTGAGCGACCAGGGTCTGATCCCGCTGGTGCACTGCAAGAACTCGGATTACGCCGCCTTCTTCGGCGCCCAATCGGTGCAGAAGGCCAAGAAGTACAACACGGACAGCGCCAACGCCAACGCGGTGTTGTCGGCGCAACTGCAATACATCTTCTCGGTATCGCGCGTGGCGCACTACCTGAAGGCGATGATGCGCGACAAGATCGGCAGCTTCGCATCGGCGCAGTCCGTAGAGAGTTTCCTGAATCGCTGGGTGTCGCAGTACGTGCTGCTGGACGACAACGCGACGCAGGAACAAAAGGCGCAGTTCCCGCTGCGCGAAGCATCGGTGCAAGTGGCCGAGGTGCCAGGCCGCCCTGGCGTCTTCCGTGCCGTGGCGTTCCTGCGGCCGCATTTCCAGCTTGACGAACTCTCGATCTCGTTGCGCCTGGTCGCCGAATTGCCGGCGCAGGCCCAGAAATCCTGAGCGTCATTGCACTGACAACTCATCCATCATCTGAAGAGGCTATCAACAATGAAGGACATCTACGTCAAGTTCGGCAATCCGGCGCTCAAGGGCGAGTCGCAGGACAAGGACCATCCGGACTGGATCGAAGTCAGTTCGTGGCGCCACGAGATCATCCAGCCGCGTTCGGCCACCGCATCGACCTCGGGCGGCCACACCGCCGAGCGCACCGAACACGGGGAAATGGTCTTCACCAAGGATCTGGACGTTGTCAGCCCGCTGCTGTATCAGCACGCGTCGGGCGGCACCACCTTTGACGAAGTGACCATCGACTTCCTGCGCGCCGACGGCGAAGGCAACCGCGTCAAGTACCTGGAGATCAAGCTCAAGTACGTGATCATTGCCCGCGTGGCGCCGGAAGTCGTGGCCGAGGGCCTGCCGCACGAAACGTTCTCGCTGAAGTACGCCGCCGTGCAATGGAAGTACACGCAGCAGAAGGTGGGCGGCAATCAGGGCGGCAACGCCCAGGGCGCCTGGAGCCTGACCAAGAACGACAAGACCTACTCGGTCTGATCTCCGCCGGGCAGGCACGAAGACCGCGGCCCGAGAGGGTCGCCGTCCTTCTTTTGAGGCCCCGATGAAAGGATTCGAACCGAGTCTCTTCGACAAGCTGTTCGAAGCAGAGGGCCAGTCGCCCTATGCCTTGCGGCGCTTGTCGATCGAGGAGATGAAAGAAACGGTGGCGCGCGACATCGAGGCGCTGCTGAACACCCGCATGGTGTTCACCGAGGAGGACCTGCGGCGCTACCCGAATTGCCGGCGTTCCGTGCTGACGTACGGGCTGTCGGACTTTTCGGGGCTCAGCCTGGCCAGCCACTACGACCGCGAGTTCATCTGCCGTTCGCTCGAACAGGCGATTGCGCGCCACGAGCCCCGGCTGACGCACGTGCGGGTCATGCTGCAGGTCGACAGCCGGGCGACGTCGGTGCTGTATTTCGCGATCACGGCCATGCTGGATGTGGGGCCCGCCCACGAGCCCGTGACCTTCGACGCCACGCTGCAGCCGTCGACCTTGCAGTACTCCGTGACCAAGGGTTGGGCCAAAAGCCCGGCCACGGTCTAGCGCATCAACCCGCGGTGCAGGTGCCCTGGTGCGCCGGACAGGAAGACATCAATGGAAGAATTGCTGCCCTATTACGAGCGCGAACTTGGCTTCTTGCGCACCTCGTCGCGCGATTTTGCCGAGCGCTATCCGAAGATCGCCGCGCGGCTGGGGCTGTCGGGCGAGACCTGCGAGGATCCGCACGTCGAACGCATGATCGAGTCGTTCGCATTGCTGAGCGCGCGCATCAACAAGAAGCTGGACGACGATTACCCCGAATTCACCGAAGCGCTGTTCGAGGTGATGTATCCGCATTACCTGCGGCCGTTTCCTTCGTGCAGCGTGGCGCAGTTCGACTTGGGCGGCGCGGGCGCGCAATTGACCGCACCGGTGCGCATCGGGCGAGGCACCGAACTGAAATCCCATCCGGTACGCGGGGTGCCGTGCCGCTTCCGTACCGCCTATGACGTCACGCTGGCCCCCATCGAGGTCCGGCGCGCGGCGTTCGAGTCCAGCGCCAATGCGCCGGCCACGGCCAAGCTGCCGGCCGGCGTCACGGGCCGCTTCTCCATTACGCTGGGCTGCCTGGGCGAGAACCAGCACTTCGGCCTGCCGGGCGTCGACCGGCTGCGTGTCTATCTGCACGGCGAACCGTCGTTCGTGGCGGCGCTGCGCGACGCCCTGTTCCTGCGCGCGGCCGCGGCCTATGTCGAGCTGCAGCCGGGACGGTGGGACCGCCTGGCCACGATTCCGCTGGCGCAGGTCGGGCTGGCCGAGGACGACGCGCTGATCGACTTTCCCGCGAGCTCGCACCCGGCCTACCGCCTGCTGGCCGAATACTTCGTGTTCGCCGAGAAATTCAATTTCGTCGATATCGACCTGGCCGCGCTGCGTCCCCATCTGGGCGCCGTGCGGCAATTTACGCTGCACGTGCCGGTGAGCGGGGTGCGCGCCGATTCCAACACGGCGCGGCTGCTTGAATCGACATCGGCGGACAACCTGCGGCTGGGCTGCACGCCGGTGGTGAACCTGTTTGCACAACGCGCCGATCCGATCCGCGTGACGCACGCCGCGGCGTCGTACCCGGTGGTGGCCGATGCGCGTCGCGCGTACGGATACGAGGTCTATTCCATCGATCGCGTGCGTCAGGTGCGGCAGAACGTCCAGAACGATACGGTGGTGGACTTCCGGCCGTTCTACTCGCTGCATCACGGCGAATCGCCGGAGTCCGCCGGCCACTACTGGACCATGCGGCGCGATGCGTCGATGGCGCAACGCAGCCCGGGGTACGAAACCGAGATTTCCATCGTCGACATCGATTTCGATCCCTCGGTGCCGCAGACCGAAACCCTGAGCCTGGATCTGACGTGCACCAATCGCGACCTGCCGGCGAGCATTGCGGTGGGCCAGTCGGGCGGCGACCTGTTCCTGGAAGGCGGCACGGTGGCGCGCAGCATCCGGATGCTGCGCCGGCCGACGCATTCTCACCGTTTCCAGCAGGGGCGCGCCGCCCACTGGCGGTTGATTTCGCATCTGGCGCTGAATCACCTGTCCCTCGTGCAGAGCGGCCTGCCCGCCTTGAAGGAAACGCTGCGCCTCTACGACCTGTCCGGATCGGCGGTCGCCGCGCGTCAGATCGAAGGACTGATCGGCCTGGACTACAAGCCGGCCACGCACTGGATGCCGGGCGAGCCTTTCGCCACATTCGTGCGCGGGATTGAGATCCGCCTGACCGTCAATGAAGATCACTTCGTGGGCACGAGCCTGCATACCTTCGTTGCCGTCATCAACCGCTTCTTTGGCCTGTACGTGCACGCCAACAGCTTTGTGCAATTGGTCGTGTTGTCGCGCCGCGGCGCAGAGGAATTACTACGATGCCCCCCATGCAACGGCGACGCCATCCTAGCGTGATGGACGCGCTGCTGGCAGAGCCGCAGCGCTTCAAATTCTTCCAGGCCGTGCGCCTGCTTGAGCAGTGCTTCGCGCGGCAGGAACGCGGCGCGACGCGCCATACGGTTCCCGTGCACCTGCGCTTTCCCAATGCCCCCGGGCTGGCGTTTCCGCCCAGCGAAGTCGTCGATGCGGTGGCGTATGACAAGCACGGCGAGGCGCTGACCGACGAGGCGGCGCGCCAAGCTGCCATTGCCGAAGGACGGCTGGGTCGTGTGGAAGTGACGCCGGCGTTCTTTGGTCTGCTGGGCGGGCAGGGGGCGCTGCCGCTGCATTATTCCGAGATGCTGGCGAACCGGGAAAGCCTGCGGCGCGACCGCGGTGCGCGCGCCTTTTTCGATATTTTCTCGAACCGGGCGGCGGCGCTGTTCTACGCCGCGTGGAAGAAGTACCGCATGCCGCTGCGGCACGAAACCGAACAGGACCATCACTTTCTGCCGCTGTTGCTGGCGCTGGGCGGGATCGGTCATCCGGCGCTACGCGACCGGTTGCACAGCGGCGCGGGCAAAGTGTTCGACGAATCCGTGGCGCATTACGCGGCGGCCGCGCGCCAGCGGCCTGTTTCGGCGCCGATGCTGCAGCGCGTGTTGCAGGACTACTTCGGCGTGCCCCTGCGCGTGGAGCAGTTCGTGGGGCGCTGGTATGACGTGCCGCCGCAGAACCGTACCCGATTGGGACAGCCGGGCGCGGTACTGGGCGTGTCCGCCCTGGCGGGCGATCGCATCTGGCAGCGCGACCTGCGCATCCGGTTGTGGATAGGTCCGCTGCCGCGCCAGGCCTTCGCCGATTTCCTGCCGGGGGGTGAGCGCGCGCAGGCGCTGGAAAAGCTGTTGACGATGTTCGGCGGCATGACTTTCGAATACGAAGTGAGGCTGGTGCTGGCGCGCGAGAGCGTCATGCCCTGCCAGCTCGGCGAGGGCGGCGACGTGCGCCTGGGCTGGAATTCGTTCCTGTGCACCGGCCCGGCTACAGAGGACCGCGACGACGCCAGTTATGAACTGCACACCATCCATTGAACCGAAGACAAGCTAAAGACTCATGGCCACTCCGCTGAAGACGTTGATCGGGAAGTTGAATCAGACCTGCCGCCAGGCCGCCGAACGCGCGGCCAGCCTGTGCATGGCGCAAGGCCACTATGAAGTGGATCTCGAGCATCTGTTCCTGGCGCTGCTGGAAAAGCCGGCCAGCGACGTGAGCATCATTGCGCGGCGTTGCCACATCCAGCCCGATGCGCTGGAAGCCGATCTGAAGGCGGAGATCGACCGGTTCAAGAATGGCAACACGCGTACGCCCGTGTTTTCGGCGCATCTGCCCAAGCTGTTCGAACACGCGTGGCTGATCGCATCGCTGGATACGCAGACGACGCGGATCCGTTCCGGACATCTGCTGCTGGCGCTGCTGACGGAGCCGGACCTGGCGCAACTGGCGCGCCGGGGCTCGCCGCTGTTCGAATCGTTCCGGCTGGACGAACTCAAGCATGATTTCACCGCCCTGACGCAAGGGTCGGAGGAGACGGGGCAGGCGGTGGGCTTGGCCGATGACGCGGGTGGGCAAGAAGCGCCCGGGCAGCCCGCGCCGGGCTTGTCGCAGACGCCCGCGCTGGACCAGTACACGACCAATCTCACCGAGCGTGCGCGGGAAGGGAAGATCGATCCGGTCATCGGGCGGGATGCCGAGATCCGCCAGATGATCGACATCCTGACGCGCCGGCGGCAGAACAATCCCATCCTGACCGGCGAGGCGGGCGTGGGCAAGACTGCGGTGGTCGAGGGGCTGGCGCTGCGCATTGTCGCGGACGATGTGCCGCCAGCCTTGGCCGGCGTCACGTTGCGCGTGCTGGACATGGGCCTGCTGCAAGCCGGCGCCAGTGTGAAGGGCGAGTTCGAGAACCGCTTGAAGAACGTGATCGACGAGGTCAAGAAGAGCCCGTCGCCCATCATTCTTTTCATCGACGAGGCGCACACGATGATCGGCGCGGGTGGGCAGGCAGGCCAGAACGATGCCGCCAGCCTGCTCAAACCCGCCCTGGCGCGCGGCGAGCTGCGTACCATCGCCGCCACGACCTGGAGCGAATACAAAAAGTATTTCGAGAAGGACGCTGCGCTGGCGCGGCGCTTCCAGGTCGTCAAGGTCGAGGAGCCGGACGAAGCGCTGGCGGCCTCGATGCTGCGTGGCATGGCGCCGCTGATGGAACGCCACTTCGGCGTGCGCGTCCTGGACGAGGCCATCGTTGCGGCCGCGCGGCTGTCGCATCGCTACATCACGGGTCGTCAGTTGCCGGACAAGGCCGTCAGCGTGCTCGACACTGCCTGCGCGCGCGTGGCGCTGGGGCGCAGCGCCACGCCGGCGCTGATCGACGATGCGCGCCATCGCCTGACGCGGCTGCGCACCGAACGGGAGGCCCTGCGG
>NZ_DIEJ01000225.1:0-452 GCF_002418565.1 Achromobacter sp. UBA5777
AGCACCAGGCCGGCGGTCAGCGAAATCGTTGACACCGTGAACGCCAGCCCCAGCGCCTGCACCAGCTCCTCGCGCTGCAACCCCAGCGACTGCAGGTACGGCACCGCCGGCATCACGAACACGCCGGTGGCGCCGGTCACCACGCCCGACAACGCACCCACCAGCGGCCCCAGCCAACGCTCGCGCCGCTGCTGCACGCGGAACACCGGCGCAAGCAACGCATAGGCGGCATAGACCACCAATGCCACGCCCAGCGCAACGCGCGACCAAGTGCGATCGACCCGCACCAGCAGCGCGGCCGAGCCCAGCGTCACCACCACCACGGCCAGCATCATCGGCCACAGGCGCCGCACGATGCGGTCCAGTGACGGCCCGGACAACAGCTGCCACGCATTGGTGACGAAAGTGGGAATGAACAGCATCGACGCTGCCGCCACCGGCGACAGCGTGCT
>NZ_DIEJ01000225.1:554-860 GCF_002418565.1 Achromobacter sp. UBA5777
GCCTTCGGCTGATCCGAAGGCGCAGCCGTTGCGATGAGGGCATCACATGCGGATGGATATCGCCGACCTGCGCCTGTTCCTGGCGATTGCCGAGGCGGGCAGCATCACGGCCGGCGCAGCGCAGGCAAACCTGGCACTGGCGTCGGCCAGCGAACGCCTGCGCACGATCGAAGCCGATGCCGGCACCGCGTTGGTGAACCGGCACCCCCGCGGCGTCAGCCTGACCGAAGCCGGCGCCGCCCTCGCCCACCATGCACGATTGATCCTGCAGCAGCAGGCGCAGCTGCGCGGTGAACTGCAGGCGTT
>NZ_DIEJ01000225.1:1037-1338 GCF_002418565.1 Achromobacter sp. UBA5777
TGTTGCCGGCGAGACCTTCGTCGCGCTGGCCGACGGCAATGCACTGCAGGCCTACATCGAAGACCAGGCACGCGGCATCGGGCGACGCCTGGACGTGCGCATCCGCATGAAGACCTTCGAAGGCGTGTGCATCATGGTCGGCCACGGCATTGGTGTCGGTATCGTGCCGCGTACCATTGCGCGCCAGCATCGACGCAGTACGCATACCATTGCGGTGCCGCTTGCAGATGCGTGGGCACAACGCCGCCTGTGCGCCTGTTTCGCCGAGTGGCCGCAGCTGTCACCGGCGATGCGCAGCCTG
>NZ_DIEJ01000225.1:1383-27522 GCF_002418565.1 Achromobacter sp. UBA5777
AGTCCTCTCCTGGGCACCACGACTCAAGATGATCAAACCCGCGAAAGCGGGTTTTTTCGTTTCCGGGGTTTGGCGATCCTGGCATCGCAACCGCCACTCGGACCGTCGTATCTCGCACCGCCCGGGCGTCGTCTGCGGGTGCATACCTCCTCCGGGCGCGTCGTCACCAGACCTTGAACGGCCCCCTTTTGGGGCGCATTTCACGTTCCCCGTTCAATTCGTACTTTTCCTAGTCGAGATCCACCCGATTCCTTTTCGGTGGGAGGCAGATTTGCAGGAGCCGGTTGCAGGTGTATCGCCACGACCTGACCAGCGCCCCTCCTCTCCCCCAAAGGACGCACCAATGCAGCGCAGCATCATCTGCCCACACTGCCATACCGGCTCGAACCACGGCGTAAGCGTATGCGTGGGATGCCAGGCCGAGGTCCATTACGGCGCATCAAAGGAGGCCGTAATGCTTGTCTTTGTCGCCGCCATCATCTGCGGCGCACTTGTCGGCAGCCGATTTCAGGCCACTGCCGGCTGGCTCGCATGCGGCGCCGTACTTGCGGCGGGGATCTGGGCCATTTCCCGATTGTCTTCCGACCGGGTGGTGTTCAAACGCGTCTATCGCACGCGCTGAACCTGCGCCGTTGCACCACCCCGAGGGCAATGCCCGCGCGACCAGCGTCGCCCCAACAAAAACCCCGCCTCGCGGCGGGGTCAAAATACAGCACGGTGTTTCCAGGGAGTTTCAGTGTCCACCACCGGCGGCTGCACCCGCACCTGCGCCGAATGGCGGCTTGGCCAGCCACAGGAACGTAATGATCGCCAGGAAGATCCAGCCCAGCAGGAAGAAGATGTCGTTGAAGCCCATCTGCGATGCCTGGTGGTTGATCATGTTGTTCAGTACCGCTGCGCCGTGCTGCAGGTCGCCCTGCCCCATCGCCGTGACCTGGTCCTGCATGCCCGGCTGATAGGCCGAGATATGCTCGGTCAGGTCGGCATGGTGCACCTGGGTGCGCCGCGCCCACAGCCACGTCGTCAGCGACGCCGCGAAACTGCCACCCAGCGTACGCAGGAACGTGGCCAGGCCGGAGCCCGCCGCGATCTCGCGTCCATCCAGGTCCGACAGCAGGATCTGCAGCACCGGCATGAAGAACAGCGCGACGCCGATGCCCATGATCAGCTGTACGCCGGCCACGTGCATGTAGTCCACCTGCAGGTTGAAGTTCGATCGCAGGAAGCTGGTCATCGACAACACGATGAACGCGACCGTGGCCAGCATGCGCATATCGAAGCGCGACGCATACTTGCCCACGAACGGGGTCATGATCACCGGCAGGATGCCGATCGGCGCCGTCGCCAGGCCCGCCCAGATCGCGGTGTAGCCCATGTCACGCTGCAGCCACTGCGGGATCAGCAGCGCCACGCTGAAGAACGCCGCGTAGGCCACCACCATCGCCAGCGTACCGGCGCGGAAGTTGCGGTGCCGGAACAGCTTCAGGTCAACGATCGGATCCTTGTCGGTCAGCTCCCAGATCAGGAACACCGTCAGCGTCACCACCGCCACGCAGGCCAGCACCACGATCTTCATCGACGAGAACCAGTCCTCGTCGTTGCCCAGGTCGAGGACCAGCTGAAGCGCACCGACGCCGATCACCAGGGTGACCAGGCCGACGTAGTCCATCTTCGGCTTCTCGATCTGCTCCGGGCGCCCCTTCAGCTGGTTGCCCACCACCAGCGCAGCGAAGATGCCCAGCGGCACGTTGATCAGGAAGATCCACTCCCAGCTGTAGTTGTCGGTGATCCAGCCACCGAGGATCGGGCCACAGATCGGCGCAACCACCGTGATCATCGCCAGCAGTGCCAATGCCTGCCCGCGTTTCTCGCGCGGATAGATCGAGACCAGCAGCGACTGCGTGATCGGGTACATCGGGCCGGCAACGAACCCCTGCAGCGCACGCGACAGCACCAGCATGCCCATGCTCTGCGCCAGGCCGCACAGCAGCGAGGTGATGACGAAGGCCAGCGTGGCCCAGACGAACAGCTTGCGTTCGCCGAAACGGCGGCTGAGCCAGCCGGTCAGCGGCAGCGCGATGGCCGTGCTGACCGCGAACGAGGTGATGACCCAGGTCGCCTGCTGCGAACTGGCGCCGAGATTGCCGGCGATGGTCGGCAGCGAGACGTTGGCGATGGTGGTGTCGAGCACCTGCATGAACGAGGCCATCGCCAGGCCCACGGTGCACAGTGCGACGCTGGGCGGCAGGAACCCGGAGGCCGCACCCGGCGCCGCCGGTGCGCCCGGAGCGCCGGGCGCGGCTGGAGCTTGTGCGGACATGGCGACCTCAGCCCACCTTCGCCTGCTGCTGCGGCAGGTTGCCCTGGATGATCGTGTGGATCACCTCGTCGGCATCATGCAGCTGCTTGGCATACACGTCGGTGTCGAACACCGTGCCCTTGGCCGGAGTGCTCGGCAGCACTTCGCCCTTCTGGTCGCGCAGGCTCACTTCAGCCTTCATCGACAGGCCGATGCGCAGCGGGTGTTCGGCCAGCTGCTTGGCATCGATGGCGATGCGCACCGGCACGCGCTGCACGATCTTGATCCAGTTGCCGCTGGCGTTCTGCGCCGGCAGCAGCGAGAACGCGGAGCCGGTGCCCAGGCCAAGGCTCTGGATGCGGCCCTTGTACTTCACGTCACCGGCGTACAGGTCCGACTTCAGCTCCACTTCCTGGCCCAGGCGCATGTGGCGCAGCTGGGTTTCCTTGAAGTTGGCCTCGACCCAGACCTGATCCAGCGGCACCACGGTCATCAGCGCGGCGCCGGGGGCGACGCGCTGGCCGACCTGCGCGCTGCGGCGCGCGATCACGCCGCCCACGGGAGCGGGCAGCACGGTGCGCGACTGCGCGAGCCAGGCGTTGCGAAGCTCGGCGGCTGCCTGGCGCACGTCGGGGTGATCGGCCACCGAGGTGCCTTGCGTCAGCGCCTGGTTGGTCGCCAGCTTGGCCTGCGCGGCGGCCAACGCCGCCTTGGCTTGCGCAACGCCGGACTGCGCGAACTTGAGCGCGACCTCGGCGTGCAGGATTTCCTCGCCGCTGACGCCGCCCGACTTGGCGAGCTGCTGGCGGCGCTTCACGTCGCTTTGCGCGCGGGTCAGTTCGGCCTGGGCGCGCAGGATGTCGGCATTGCGCAGGTCGACATCGGCCGCCAGCGCATCGTTCTGCACGTAGTAGGTCTGCACCTGACGCACGGTCTGCGCCAGCTTGGCTTGCGCCTGCTGCAGGGCGACGTCGGTGTCGGCGGGGTCGAGGCGGACCAGCGGCTGGCCGGCGGTGACCGTTTCGGTGTCGTCGGCTTCGATGGCCACCACGGTGCCGGGCACCTGCGGCGTGATCTGCACCAGATTGCCGTGCACGTAGGCATCGTCGGTGCTTTCAAAATGGGCGCCGAACAGCGCCCACCAGATGCCGTAGGCAATGCCGGCAACGATGAAAACGCCGGTCGCCGTCAGCAGGAGGCGTTTACGGGCGGGATGGGTGGTGGGAGTGGCAGCGTTCATGACGTCTGAATCCGGGATCGTTCAATGAATGGAGTTCGGGGCAGGCTCGGCCTGCGCCGCATAGCCGCCGCCGAGGGCGGTGGCGAGGTTGGCGTCGAGCTGATAGGCGCGGATGCGCAGGTCCGTTTCAAGACGGGCTTGCGTCAGCACGCCGGTCTGCGCGATCAGCACGGTGATGTAGTTGCCCATGCCGGCCTTGTAGCGGTCGACGGCCAGGGCGTAGGCGGCCTCGATGGCCTCGCGCGCCTGGCGTTGCTGGGCCTTTTCCTGGTCCAGCAGGCGCAGGCCGTCCAGCGCATCGGCGACCTGATGCGCGGCGTCCAGCACGGTCTGGTTGTAGTCCGACACCGCCAAGTCCGCATCGGCGCGCCGGCCCGCAAGATTGGCGTTGAGTTCTCCGCCGTGGAAGATGGGCAGCGTGATGGCCGGACCAATGCCGGCCATGCGGGCGTCGGCGCCCAGCAGGTTGCCGGTGCCGATCGCCTGAAAGCCGACGAACGCGGCGAGGTTCACGTTGGGATAGAACTCGGCCTTGGCCGTGTCGATGGCGTGGCGCGCCGCCTCGGCGCGCCAGCGGGCTGCCGTGACGTCGGGCCGATGCCCAAGCAGGTCGAGCGGAACACTGGCCGGAACGGCGCCGGCCGGTGCGGTCAGCGACACCTGAACCAGATCCTGTCCGCGCTGCGGGCCGGCGCCGGCCAAGGCGGCGACCTGGTTACGCAGTTGGGCGAGCGTGGTGTCGGTCTGGGTCAGTTCGACCTTGCCGGAGGCCAGCGACGACTCTGCCTGCTTGACTTCAACCTGCGTGTCCAGCCCGGCCGAGTAGCGGCCCTGGGTCAGCGACAAAACTTCAGCGCGCTGCGCGATCACACGGTTCAGCACGTCGCGCTGTGCGAACGCATTCTGCAGGTTCAGGTAGGCGCGCACGGTCGCGCTGGCGAGCAGGTTGCGCGCGGCTTGCGCGTCGGCGCTGGCGGCTTCCTGTTGCGACACCGCGGACTGCAGGCGCGAACGGTTCTTGCCCCAGAAATCAAGCTCGTAGCTGAAGTCCAGCGCCAGCCGGTTGTCGCTGACGACGGAGCCGCCCAGCGGCGCCGGGTAGATGTAGTCCTTGGACAGGTGCTCGCGATTGAGGGTATAGCCCGCGTCCACGCGTGGCAGCAGCGGGGCGCGCGCGATGCCGACAGCGGCGTTGGCCTTGGCCAGGCGCGCCTGCGCGGCGCTCATCGAGGGACTGTTGGCCAGCGCTTCGGTCATCAGCGCGTTGAGCTGCGGGTCGCCGTAGCGTTCCCACCATTGGGCGGCGGGCCATTCGGTGGCTTGACCGCTCAGCCCGAGCTTGGCGGCATCAAGCGCGGCGACGGGCTGGGGCGCCGGCTCCATCAGCGCGCAACCGGCGAGGGCGAGCACCAATGCGGTAGATAAAAGGCGTTTCATCCTGACTGTTAGCTGAAAGTAATTGATTAATCTGTATTTGCCTAGGCAACGATTATGCCAAATAAAAGCCCCGGCTCCAGGACGGGGCGTGGGGTCAGCGGTCGGCCGGTGAGCCGGACGCAGACCCGTTTGCGATCATTCGCCGCATGAAGTGCATGAGTTGCTTGACCTCGTCGGTCGAAAAGCCGCGCAGGTGATGATTGAGCGCGCGGGCAATGTTGGCAGGGATTTCGCGGGCCTTGGCCTCGCCCAGTTCGGTGAGCTCGATCTTGACGACGCGGCGGTCTTCCTGGCTGCGGTTCCGGCGCAAGAGGCCCTTGGCTTCCAGGCGATCCAGCGCACGCGTCATGGCGCCGGTGTCCATGTCGTTGAGCCGCGCCAGTTCGGCGGGCGTATCGGCACGGCCCAGGAACACCATGGCCAGCGGGCGCCATTGCATGGCGGTGAGATCAAGCGGCGCCATCTCCTGGTCCAGCATCCGGTTCAGGGAGTGATAAGCCAGCTTGATGAGGTAGCCCGCGTTGTCTTCGGCCATGCAACGGGTGTCGTTGCGGTAATGGACCGGGGTGTCGGGCGACTCGGAGGATACGGGCGTGGGCAGGGAAGGCGCGGCAGTCATGCGGCGCATTTTACTGCCTAGTCAGTTATTGTCAAGGCTGTATCTTTGCCGCTGTTTCGGCCGCCGGCGCCTGCTTGCGCAGACCGGACCAGACGATGGCGGCCACGATCAGCGCAGCGCCGGCCAGCATGCGCGGCGTCGGCTCCTGGCTGAACAGCACCCAGGCGAAGGCGATGGCATAGACCGGTTCCAGCGCAATCACCAGCCCCGCGCTGCGGGCGTTCAGCCGGGTCAGGCTGGAAACGAACAGGTAATGAGACAGCCCGGTGCAGAAGACGCCCAGCAGCGCCAGCCAGAACCAGTCGAGCGCGGGCAGGGCAGGCAGTTGACCGATCGCGAAGGGCACCATCACCAGCGCCACCACCACGTTCTGCCAGCAGGCCACCTGCATCGGATCCATGCCGGAGGCCGAGCGGCGGTTGCTCAAGGCCAGCAGGGCAAAGCTCAGGCCGGACAGCAGGCCCCACGCGAGTCCGATGGTGCCCTGGTCGGCCAGGTTGAACGAAGGCGTGACGAGCACCAGGCCGGCGGTCACCAGGCCCAGCAGCAGCCATTCGGCAAGACGGACGCGCTCGCGGAAGATGAGGCCTTCGAACAGGGTGATGAAGGCGGGAAAACTGGCAAAGCCGAGCGTCGCGATGGCAATGCCGCCCACCTTCACGGAAATGAAGAAGGTGACCCAGTGCGCCGCGAGCAGCGCGCCCGCGAGCACCAGCACGAACAGCTGCGCCGGGGTCAACACGCCCAGCAGCGGCTTGCGGCGCATGCGGGCAAAGATGCCCAGCGCCACGACCGCGAACAGCGCCCGTCCCAGCGTGATGACCGCAGCGCTGGCCTGGATCAGTTCGCCGAACACGCCGGTCAGGCCGAATAGCACGGCGGCAATATGGATATAAGTGAGGGCGCGGTGTCGGGTCATGCTGCGAAGGAAGCGGTCTGCATCAGAGAAGGCGTGCAATTATTTTTGCGGTGAACTTAAAATCATCGCATGAATCGTATTGCCAAGCTTACGGCGCTCCCGCTGGCCTCCAGCCGCGCCGCCGGGATCGCCATGGCGGTGCTTGGCGCCATCCTCTTTTCCGCCAAGGCCATCGTCGTCAAGTTCACCTACCGCTACGGAATCGACGCGGTCACGCTGATCGCGTTTCGGATGCTGTTCGCGATGCCGTTCTTCGCGGTGGTGGCGTGGCGCCAGTCGCGCCGCGCGGCGCGCGGCGAAATCGTGGTGATGACCACCAGGGAACGCCTGCAGGTGTGCGTCCTTGGCCTCCTGGGCTATTACCTGTCCAGCTTCCTGGATTTTCTGGGGTTGCGCTACATCACCGCCAGCCTCGAACGCCTGATCCTGTTCCTGTCTCCCTCGCTCGTCGTGCTGCTGTCGGCCCTCTGGTTCAAGCGGCCGATCGAGCGCCGGCAATGGCTGGCCATGGTGCTGTCGTACGCGGGCGTGGTGCTGGTGTTTGCGCACGACCTGTCCTTCGGCGGGGGCGGCGAGGTGCTGTTAGGGTCTTTGTTCGTTTTCGGCTCGGCTGCAAGCTATTCTGTGTACCTGATTTGCTCCGGGGAACTGATCAAGCGGATCGGCCCGACGCGGCTGGTGGCGTATGCCATGCTGGTGTCGTGCGTGGCCTGCATCATCCAGTTCTTTGTCGTGCATCCGCCGTCGATGCTGATCCAGCCTGCGGCGGTCTATGGCTATTCCATCATTCACGCCACGTTGAACACGGTGGTGCCGGTATTCATGCTGATGTGGGCAGTGTCGCTGATTGGCGCACCGACTGCTTCGCTGCTGGGCATGGTGGGACCGGTGTCGGTGCTGTTCCTGGCCTCGTGGTTCCTGGACGAGCCCATCACCGTGTGGCAGATGGGCGGAACCGTTCTGGTGCTGGCGGGGGTGTTTGCGTTGATGGGGGGCGGCGCCATGCGCACGCCGCCCGCGCAGGACGACAGGCAGTCCACGCGGTGAAGTCTGCATTTTTGGTCAATTCGCATTATTTCCAATGAAAGGAGGCCAGCATGGCCAGCAATCTCGTCAAGGCAATTCGTATCGAGCAGCACGGTGGTCCTGAAGTTTTGAAGCTGGTTGAGGTGGAAGTGCCGCCGCCGGCCGCCAACGAAGTCACGATCGAGCAGCACGCTGCCGGTCTGAACTTCATCGATATCTATTTCCGCACGGGCTTGTATCCGCATCCTCTGCCGCACGGCCTGGGTTTCGAGGGCGCCGGCGTAGTGACCGCCGTTGGCGCTGACGTCAAGCACCTGAAGAAGGGCGACCGCGTGGCCTACGGCCAGAGCCCCATCGGCGCCTATGCCAAGGCTCGCAATGTGCCGGCCCTGCAGGTCGTCAAGGTGCCCAAGGGCATTGAATTCGACGAAGCGGCCGCGCTGATGCTCAAGGGCCTGACCGTGCAGTATCTGTTCCGCCAGACGTACCGCCTGCAGGGCGGCGAGACCATCCTGTTCCATGCCGCAGCTGGCGGCGTCGGGCTGATCGCGTGCCAATGGGCCAAGGCGCTCGGCGTCAAGCTGATCGGCACGGTGTCCAGCCCGGAAAAGGCGGCGCTGGCGCGCGAGAACGGCGCCTGGGAAACCATTGATTATTCGCGCGAAAACGTGGTCGAGCGCGTGCTGGAACTGACGGGCGGCAAGAAGGTGCCCGTGGTGTACGACGGCGTGGGCAAGGACACGTGGGAAACCTCGCTGGACTGCATCGAGCCGCGCGGTTTGATGGTCAGCTTCGGCAATGCGTCGGGTCCGGTGGCTGGCGTGAACCTGGCCGTTCTGAACCAGAAGGGCAGCCTGTACGTGACGCGCCCCTCGCTGGGCATCCACGTGAACACGCTGGAAAAGCTGCAGTCGGCCTCCGAAGAGCTGTTCGACCTGGTGCTCAAGAAGAAGATCAAGGTCCGCATCGACCAGCGCTACACGCTGGAGCAGGCTGGCGAGGCGCAGACGGCGCTGGCTTCGCGCAAGACGACGGGCGCGACGGTGTTGACGCTGGACTGATCGCAACACAATGCATTGCGGCGCCCCATGGGGCGCCGCAGCGGGCCTGGAGAATGCGCGATGCGCGGACTGCCAGGCTTTTTTATGGGCGGTGCAGCGCGCATCGCCCGCTGATCAGAGATTTTCTTCGTTGATCAGGTCTTCCTTGCCATAGAACTTGACGCCGATGTGAATGCGTTCGCGGCCCTGCGAGCGGCGATGGCGGTTGGTATCGCGCAGCGAGTAGACGCAGCCGCAGTATTCCTGCTGGTAGAAGTTCTCGCGCTTGCTGATTTCGATCATGCGCGCCGAACCGCCGCCCTTGCGCCAGTTGTAGGTCCAGTAGATCAGGTCGTCGTAACGCGCGGCGGCGCGTTCGCCGCAGCCGTTGATCTGGTTCATGTCCTTCCAGCGCGATATTCCGAGCGAGCTGGTGATGGTGTCGAAGCCATGCTCGTGCGCGTATAGCGCGGTGCGCTCGAAGCGCATGTCGAAGCAGGCCGTGCAGCGCTCGCCGCGCTCGGGCGCGTTTTCCATGCCCTTGACGCGGTCAAACCAGTTGTCCATGTCGTAGTCGGCATCGATGAACTCGATGCCGTGCTGCTCGGCGAAGCGGATGTTCTCCTGCTTGCGGATTTCGTACTCTTTGACCGGATGGATGTTCGGGTTGTAGAAGTAGATCGCGTAATCGATGCCGGAGGCCGTCATGGCCTCCATGACCTCGCCGGAACAGGGCGCGCAGCACGAATGCATCAGCACCTTGCTGCGGCCGGCGGGCAGGTCGAGTTTGGGGCGGACGAGTTCAGACATGGCGGTCAGGCAAAAGCGGAAAAACCCTTATTTTACGACGAGTTGCCATCAGCCCAGCACCGTCGTCCAGAGCTCGCGGACCGCGGCCCGTTCTGACTGCAGCTGGTCGGGCGCCACGCGGGCCTTTTCCACGCCCTGAAGACGCAATTGGTGCTGGACGCGCCGCAGCGTGCGGTAGGCGTCGCCCGACCGCGCCGCCAGGTCCGGCGGGATCAGCCCGGCTTCGCCGGCCAGGCGCAACAGCGCGATGTTGCCCAGGTTGCGCACCAGCACCGGATGCGTGCCCGCGTGGCACAGCACCAGGTACTGCGTCACGAATTCCACGTCGACCATGCCGCCGCGATCATGCTTCAGATCGAAGCGGTCGGTGGTGTTGGGATGGCCGGCGTTGATCTTTTCGCGCATCGCCAGCACCTCGTTGCGCAACGCGGCCGTGTCGCGCGGCGCCACCAGGATATCCTCGCGGATCTTCTCGAAGCGCTCGCCCAGGTTGGCGTCGCCCGCCGCGAAACGCGCCCGGGTCAGCGCCTGGTGTTCCCACGCCCAGGCGTGCTTGTGCTGGTATTGCTCGAAGGCCTCCAGCGAAACCGCCAGCAGCCCCGCGTCGCCGTCGGGCCGCAGGCGCAGGTCGGTTTCGTACAACCGGCCCGAGGACGTCATGGTCGACAGCCAGGACGACATGCGCCGGCCCAGCTTGGCGTAGACCTCCGCCGCGTCGTCGCGCGGGTCGTCGAACAGGAACACCAGGTCAAGGTCGGACGCATAGCCCAGTTCCTTGCCGCCCAGCTTGCCGTACGCGATGACGGCAAAATGCGGCTCGGCGCCTGGAATCTTGTTCACGAGCGGCCAGGCGCGACGGATGGTTTCGGTAAGCAGCAGGTCGGCCAGCGCTGACAACTGGTCCGCCAGCTTTTCGACGGTGAGTTCGCCTTCCAGGTCCTGCGCCAGCAATTGGAAGCTGGCCTGGCGCTGCACGTCGCGCATCAGGTTCATCTGGCGTTCGACGTCCGGGTCGCCGACCGGCAGGCGGCAGGCGTCCATATCTGCGGTGAGCTGCCGGGCAATCTGGCCGAAGTCCAGCGGTTCAAAGAGCGTGCGCCAGTCGATCAGGCTGTCGAGCAGCAGCGGATGCTGCGTCAGGTATTGCGCGGCCCACGGACTGGCGGCCACCATGCGCGCCACGCGCGCCAGCGTGTCGGGGTATTCGGCCAGCAGCGCAAGGTACGCGCTGCGCTGCGCAATCTTTTCGATCAGGTCGAACAGACGCACGGCCGCTTCATGCGGCGCCGGCGTCTGCAGCGCGGCGCGCAGGGCGGCCGGCAGCAGAACCTCCATACGGCGGCGGCTGCTTTCCGGCAGGCTGCGCACGCGATGGCTGCCCGATAGCGTCTCGGCGCGGCGCAGCAGGTCGTCTGCGTCGTTGCCGAATGCCTGGCGGATCTGCTCGCTCAGTTCGCATTCGCTGTCAGGTTCGGGCTGGCTGGACGGCGTGGCGTCCGCGGTGGCGTCCGGGGTGGAGGCGGGTGCGGCTTCTTCCTCGCCCATGCCGACCATGCGGAACACGTTGCGGAACGTCTGCGACACGAACGCGCGGTGTGCCGCCAAGGTGCTTTCAAAGTCTTCGGCGGTCATCCCCAGCGCCGCGGCCAGGGCGGCGCGCAGGTCGGGGTCGCCGGGCAAGAGGTGGGTCTGCTCGTCTTCGCGGTACTGCAGCGCATGCTCGGTGCGGCGCAGGAAACGATAGGCCTCTTCCAGCCGGCGGGCATCCTCCTCGGGGATCAGACCCGCAACGCACTCGGCATGCAGCGCTTCCAGCAGCCCCCGCTTTTGCAGCGCCGGCATGCGGCCGCCGCGAATCAATTGCGCAAGCTGCACTACGAATTCGATCTCGCGAATGCCGCCGTCGCCCAGCTTGATGTTGTTGGCGCTGTCGATGCCATTGCGCGCCGACGCGCGGCGCTGCCAGTCCTGGCGGATGCGCTCGCGCAGCGCGCGCAGCGCGGCCAGCGCGTCAAAATCGAAATACTTGCGGTAGACGAAGGGCACGCGCAGGCTTTCCAGTTGCCGAGCCTGCGCGGCGCTGTCGCTGTCTTCGAACGCCTGCGCGGGCATCAGCCGCGCCTTCAACCATGCATAGCGTTCCCATTCGCGGCCCTGGCCGATCAGGTAGTGCTCCAGCGCATCCAGGCTCCAGGCCAGCGGACCGGCGTCGCCGTCGGGGCGCAGGCGCAGGTCGGTGCGGAACACCTGGCCGTTGGCGTCCACTTCGGACAGCACCGGCATCATGCGGCGGGTCAATCGACCATAGAACTCGTGATGGCTGATGCGGCGGGGGCCGTCGGTTTCGCCTTCTTCGCCGTACAGCATGATGAGGTCGATGTCGGACGAGACGTTCAGCTCGCAGCCGCCCAGCTTGCCCATGCCGACGATCAGCATCTCCTGCGGCTTGCCGGTGGCGGGGTCACGCGGCATGCCGTGCACGGCCGACAGCTCCGCCGCCACGCTGCGGTAGGCGGCAGCCACCGCCATGTCCGCCAGCGTGGTCATGGCGCCCACCACCTCTTCAAGCGGCGCTTGCCCGGTCAGGTCGCGCACGATCAGCACGCTGAAGACGCGTTCGCGCAGCTTGCGCAGCACCATGCGGCAGACGTCCACCGGCAAGGCGGCGGAGGCGGCCGTGGCGGTACCGGCCAGTTCGTTCTGCCATTGCGCCATCAGGTCGGGCGTCACGGGGTGTTTCACGGCCTCGTCCAACCAGGCGGCCAGGTCCGGGTGGGCGTCCAGGCGGCGGCGCAGATGGCCGGACCAGGCGAGGGCGGGAGCGATCAAGGATGGTTTCGACATGGTGCAAAGGGCGGCAGACGGATGGACGTGTTTCAGGTATAAGTGGGGACGATACTGCAAGACATCTCCTCCTGCCCACTGATCCGTGTCTGTTCCAAAAAAAGTGCTCCGCAGCCTGTTCTGGGCCGCGCTGACCGTCTATGGCGTCGTCGCCATCGGGTTTCTGGGCGTGCGCTACTGGGTCCTCCCGCGGGTGGATCAGTGGCGCCCTCAGATCGAAGCCTACGCCAGCCAGGCGTTGGGCGCCCGCGTTACGATCGGCGCGATCAAGGCGAACTGGCAAGGGCTCAATCCCAGGCTCGATCTCGCTGCCGTCCAGGTCTACGACGACGAGGCCGATCCGGTATTGAGCCTGCCGTCCGTGTCCGTGGTCGTGGCATGGCGCAGTCTGCTGTCGCTGTCACCCACGCTGGTGCGGTTGCGGCTGGAAAAGCCGGAACTCACGCTGCGGCGGGACGCGTCCAATCATCTGTGGGTCGCCGGTCAGGACATCGACCTGAATGCGAGCGACCATGCCTCCGACCTCAATCATCCGGGCCTGCGCTGGCTGGCGGCGCAGCGCGAGCTGCTGGTCAGCGACGCCACACTGCGCTGGCAGGACGAATTGCGCCAGGCGCCGGAACTGACGCTGGAAGGCGTCGACTTTCTGGTGCGCAATGGCAGCCTGTCGCACCGGTTCGTGCTGCAGGCCTCCGCAGGGCCCGCGCTGGCGCATAAGCTGGAATTGCGCGGGGAATTCAACCGTGGACTGTTTGGCGTCGACGCCAAAAAGCCCGCCAACTGGAGCGGGCAGATTTTTGCGCAGGCCGACGACGTGGAGCCGCAGGCCTGGGCGCCGTGGATCGACGTGCCCGCGGTCGCCGGCCGGCTGGCGGCTCGGGCGTGGTGGCAATTGGATCATGGCAAGTTCACCGAACTGACCAGCGATGTCGCCGTGCGCGGTGTGTCCTGGATCTCCGCGCCGGACGGCCCCGCTGTCCAGAGCGGCTCGGGCCAGTTGCGCTTGTCCGTGTGGCCTGGCGATTACGTGAAGATCGAAGGCCTGCCGTTGGGACACAGCAAGGGCGCGCCTGACGTGGCGGTCAAGGGCGCGGTGCATCAACTGCGCGTGACGCTGCCCGGTGTCTTCGAGACGCCGACGCTACGGGCCGACGACCTGGAGTTCGATGCCCAGGTCAAGGGGCCGGATCCGGCGCATTGGTTCGTGGACGTGGCGCAGTTGCGCCTTGCCAATGAAGACCTGGAAGCACGCCTGCAAGGCCAATGGCGGCCCGAAGGCAAGACCGCGGCGGGCAGCGTCGACGTGCGCGGCACGATGGTCCGCGGGTCGATGGCGGCCATTCACCGGTATCTGCCGCTCGAGGTGAATGCGGACGCCCGTGAATGGCTGGCGACCGGCCTGCCTGCCGGACAGATGCATTCGGCGGCCATCACGCTCAAGGGCGATCTGGACGACTTTCCGTATGGCGCGCCGGGCTCAACCGGCGAGTTCGTCATCGCCGGCAACTATTCCGGCGCCAAGGTTGATTACGCGCCGGCGCGCAAGCACCACAAGGGCTGGCCGATGCTGGAAAACCTGTCGGGCAGTTTTCGCATCGACAAGGTGAGCCTCGCGCTGGACAGCGCGGGCGGCGCTGTGGCCCATACCGGGCAGGGACACACGGTAACGCTGGGCAAGGTGAAAGCCGCCATTCCCAACATGGAGCACGACTCGCAGCTTCGCGTCACCGGCGACACCTCCGGGCCGGTGGCGGCGTACCTGGCACTGGCGGCGAATTCTCCGCTGGGTGAGTTGCTGGATGGGGCACTGGACGAGGCGCACGGCACCGGCGACTGGCGCATGCCGCTCGATCTGACCGTGCCGCTGCTCAACACCGATGACACGCAAGTGGTGGGGCGCATCAAGTTCTCGGACAATTCGTTCAGCTTCATGCCCGAGATCCCGGTGCTCAGCCAGATCCACGGTGATCTGGAATTCTCGGAAAAAGGGGTGCAGACCAAGAGCATCCGCGCGCAGTTCCTGGGCGGCCCCGTCAACATCTACGGCACGCTGGCGCAAGGCACGGACGCGCTGCGTTTTGACGGCACGCTATCGGGGCCCGGCCTGTCGCAGTTGAGCCGCGCGCCGTCGATGTCGCGCTTTACCGGCCGTGCGGCGTACAAGGGCCGGCTGATCTACCTGAAGGGCGGTGCGATCGACATCTCGGCCGAGTCCGACCTGGTCGGCATGGCGATCGACATGCCCGCGCCGGCCGGCAAGCCCGCCAAGTCCGCGCAGCTGTTGAAGCTGCAATGGTCGCCGGCACAGGACCGCGGCGCGCGCGATCGGCGCTGGCTCACGGCCAGCCTGGGCGACAACGTGAATGCGTTGTTCGAGCGGGACCCGGCCGAGGGCTCGTCGTCGTATTTTTCGCGCGGGGCGCTGGGCGTCGGGCGGCCAGCCAGCCTGCCGGAACGTGGGCTGAGCCTGAACGCCAGCCTGCCCGAGCTGGACATGGACGGCTGGGAAAAGGTATCGGACGGATTCGACGAGCCGCCCGTCAAGGGCAGGCCGCCCGCCAAGCCCATCCTGCCGCAGCCCGAGCGCATCAGCCTGGCGGCCAGCGTGCTGCACGCCAGCGGCTTCACCTTCAATGACCTGACGCTGTACGCCACGCGTCCCGCGCCGGCGCGCTGGCGCGTCGAACTGGAATCGCGGCAGGCGGCGGGCACGCTGGAATGGCGTGAGGCGCAGGGCGCCATCGCCGGCCAGATCACCGCTCGCCTGAAACATCTGTCGATCGCGGGCGAGGGCGACGCCAACCAGGCCGACAAGGCGCTGGCGTCCGGCAACGACCTGTCGGACATCCCCGCCATCGACCTGCAGGCCAACCAGTTCATGCTGTATGGCAAGAATCTGGGGGCGCTGCAGGTCGCGGGCACCAATCTGGAACGCGGGCGGCAGTGGCGGCTGGACAAGCTGTCCATCACCAACGATTCGGCGGCCCTGAACGCCACGGGAAGTTGGGGGCTGGAAGGTCCGAACCGCGGCCTGACCGTCGACGCGGTGCTCAAGCTGGAAAACATCGGTGACTTCATGGGCCGGATCGGCTTCGAGAACGTGGTGTCCAACGGCAAGGGAACGATCCAGGGCAAGGCGACCTGGCGCAATCTGCCATGGACGCACAACATTGCCGACGTGGTTGGGGACGTGGTCGTCAGCCTGGACAACGGCCGTTTCATGCACGTGAACTCCCGCACCGCGCGCCTCTTGGAGTTGCTGTCGCTGCAATCGCTGCAGCGGTTGGCACGGCTGGACGTCAATCCCACCAACCTGCTGCGCGACGGCTTTCCGTTCGACACCATCCGCGGCAACGTGAAGGTGGCCGACGGCATGCTGACCACCGAGGGTTACAAGATCAACGGGCCGGTCGCGGCCATCGTCCTGGCCGGAGGCGTGAACCTCGTCAAGGAACGCTGGGACATGAAGGCGGTGGTGATTCCGAATCTGGACGCCAGCGGCGCGGCGATGGTGACCGCCCTGGCGGTCAATCCGCTGATCGGCCTGGGCGCTTTTGTCACGCAATGGCTGCTCAAGCAGCCGCTCGCCCGCGCGATGACCATGGAATACGCCGTCACAGGCAGCTGGGACGATCCCAGCATCGAGCCGATCGAAGCCGGCAAGGAACCGGCCAAGCAGACGCCGCGCCCCGCGAATGCCACGCCGCGCCGGATGCCGGAATTCATCGAACATTGAGCCGCCGCTGGAAGCGCCGGGGTGTCTGACACCCCCTTAGCGACACCCCTTTGAGCCGCCGCCCATGAAAAAAGCCGCCCTTGCAGAGGCGGCTTTCTTTGGCGCGGACGTTCCGCTTACTTCTTCTTCATCATGTCGAAGAATTCGGCGTTGGTCTTGGTGGCGCGCATCTTGTCCAGGATGAATTCCATGGACTGGACTTCGTCCATGTCGTGGATGAACTTGCGCAGCACCCACACCTTCTGCAGCAGGTCGGGGGCGATCAGCAGCTCTTCGCGGCGGGTGCCCGACTTGTTCAGGTTGATGGACGGGTAGACACGCTTTTCGGCCAGGCGGCGCTCGAGGTGGACTTCGGAGTTGCCGGTGCCTTTGAATTCTTCATAGATGACTTCATCCATGCGGCTGCCGGTTTCGATCAGCGCGGTGCCAAGGATGGTCAGCGAGCCGCCTTCTTCCAGGTTGCGCGCCGCGCCGAAGAAACGCTTGGGGCGTTGCAGGGCGTTGGCGTCCACGCCGCCGGTCAGCACCTTGCCGGAAGCCGGCACGACGGTGTTGTAGGCGCGGGCCAGACGGGTGATCGAGTCCAGCAGGATCACGACGTCCTTCTTCATTTCGACCAGGCGCTTGGCCTTTTCGATGACCATTTCGGCCACTTGCACGTGACGCGTGGCGGGTTCGTCGAAGGTCGACGCCACCACTTCACCGCGCACGGTGCGCTGCATTTCGGTCACTTCTTCCGGGCGTTCGTCGACCAGCAGGACGATCATGACCGCGTCGGGATAGTTGGTGGTGATGGCATGCGCGATGTGCTGCATCATCACCGTCTTGCCGGACTTCGGGCTGGCGACGATCAGGCCGCGCTGGCCCATGCCGATGGGGGCGAAGACGTCGAGGATCCGGCCGGTGAGGTTTTCCTCGCTCTTGATGTCGCGTTCCAGGCGGATGACGCGGTTCGGATGCAGCGGCGTCAGGTTCTCGAACATGATGCGATGCTTGATCGCCTCGGGGGCCACGCCGTTGACCTTGTCCACCTTCACCAGTGCGAAATAGCGCTCGCCATCCTTGGGGGTGCGCACTTCGCCTTCGATGGAGTCGCCGGTGTGCAGATTGAAACGGCGGATCTGCGACGGAGAAATGTAGATGTCGTCGGTGCTGGCCAGATACGAGGTTTCCGGCGAACGCAGGAAACCAAAGCCGTCGGGCAGGACTTCAAGAACGCCGTCGCCGAAGATCTGCTCGCCCTGCTTGGCGCGCCGCTTCATGATGGCGAACATCAGTTCCTGCTTGCGCAGGCGGTTGGCGTTCTCGATTTCCAGGCCAGCGGCCATTTCGAGCAGCTGCGAGACGTGCAGCGCCTTCAGTTCGTTGAGGTGCATCGCGGTGAGTGTTGGGGGAAAAGTAAAGGAGGGTCTGGCGGCGCGCCACGGACGGGCTCGCGCGGTACTGAATGAGCGCCGCCTATGCGGCGGCGCCCTCGGTTACAGCACGCGATTTACAACGCGCCGTCCAGGAATGCGGTGAGTTGCGACTTCGACAGCGCGCCAACTTTGGTGGCGGCAGCTTGGCCGTCTTTAAAGAGCATAAGGGTCGGAATGCCGCGGATGCCGTACTTGGTGGCGGTACCCTGGTTCTCGTCCACGTTCAGCTTGGCGATCGTCAAACGGCCAGCGTATTCGGTGGCGACTTCTTCCAGGATCGGGGCGATCATCTTGCAGGGGCCACACCAGGCAGCCCAGTAGTCCACCAGCACCGGCTGGCCGGATTTCAACACATCGGCATCGAAGCTGGCGTCACTGACGTTCTTGATTTGGTCGCTCATGATGGTGATTCTCGGTTCGGCAGCAAAAGGCGCGTGAAAACGCGCCTTGCCTTGTTCTTGTTTGTGGAATGGACTCAAGCATACCACTGTCAATAACAACAGGCATACCACTGTTAATAACAACAGGGTTTGCAGGATTTTGTGTAGGATGTTGCGGCGCAGCTGTCGCGATCCGGGAGGTCAAAGCCCGGATCGGCGGTTGTGACTGTCATCATCCTACCGAAATCGGACCTGGTCAGGTCGTGCGCATCCCACCCGGAGCCGCGCAGAATCTAGGCTTATCCGTAAAATGTCGGTTTTTTTCCACAGATGTTGGGGATAACTTGGCCACTCCACGTTACAACGAGGCGTCCATCCGCGTCCTGAAGGGGCTGGAACCCGTGCGGCAGCGCCCGGGCATGTACACCCGCACCGAAAACCCCCTGCACGTCGTGCAGGAGGTCATTGATAACGCCGCAGACGAGGCCCTGGCCGGCTACGGCAAACAGATCCAGGTCACGCTGCATGCAGATGGCAGCGTATCCGTCGAGGACGATGGCCGCGGCATTCCCGTCGGCCTGCACCCCGAAGAAAACGCGCCCGTCGTCGAACTCGTGTTCACGCGCCTGCACGCTGGCGGCAAGTTCGACAAGGCGGGCGGCGGCGCCTACGCCTTCTCGGGCGGCCTGCACGGCGTCGGCGTGTCCGTCACCAACGCGCTCGCCACCCGCCTGGAAGTCATCGTCTGGCGCGACAACGCCGTCAGCCGCCTGGTGTTCAAGGGCGGCGACGTCGCCGAACCCCTGGCGCCTTACGATCAGGGCGGCCGCAAGAAGTCCGGCACCCGCGTGCGCGTCTGGCCGGACGCCAAATACTTCGACAGCCCCAATATCCCGCTGGGCGAGCTGACGCACCTGCTGCGCAGCAAGGCCGTGCTGCTGCCGGGCGTGAAGGTCACGCTCGTCAACGAGAAAACCAACGACACCAAGACCTGGCAGTATCAGGACGGCCTGCGCGGCTACCTGGCTGAGGCCCTGGCGGGCGCCGAACTGATGGTGCCGTTCTTCGAAGGCGAACAGTACGCGGGCGCCGACCATGAAAACTTCGCCGAAGGCGAGGGCGCCCAATGGGTTGTGGCCTGGACCGACGACGGCAACGCGGTACGCGAGTCCTACGTCAACCTCATTCCCACGCCGGCCGGCGGCACGCACGAATCCGGCCTGCGCGAAGGCCTGTTCGGCGCGGTCAAGGGCTTTGCCGAACTGCACAGCCTGCTGCCCAAGGGCGTGAAGCTGCTTCCTGAAGACGTGTTCGCCCGCGCCAGCTTCGTGCTGTCGGCCAAGGTGCTGGACCCGCAATTCCAGGGCCAGATCAAGGAACGCCTGAACAGCCGCGACGCCGTGCGGCTGGTGGGCGGTTTTTCCAAGAGCGCGCTCGACCTCTGGCTGCACAGCAACGTCGAATACGGCAAGAAGCTCGCGGAACTGGCCATCCGGCAGGCGCAGGCTCGCCAGCGTTCGGCCCAGAAGGTCGAAAAGCGCAAGAGTTCCGGCGTGGCGGTGCTGCCCGGCAAGCTGACCGACTGCGAGTCCAGCGACGCCACGCGCACCGAAGTGTTCCTGGTCGAGGGCGATTCGGCCGGCGGCTCGGCCAAGATGGGCCGCGACAAGGAATTCCAGGCCATCCTGCCGCTGCGCGGCAAGGTGCTCAATTCCTGGGAAGTCGACCGCGACCGCCTGTTTGCCAACAACGAGATCCACGACATTTCCGTGGCGATCGGCGTCGACCCGCACGGTCCCAACGACTCGCCCGACCTGTCCGGCCTGCGTTACGGCCGCATCTGCATCCTGTCGGACGCCGACGTCGACGGCTCGCACATCCAGGTGCTGCTGTTGACGCTGTTCTACCGCCACTTCCCCAAGCTCGTCGAGGCCGGGAACGTCTACGTCGCCAAGCCGCCGTTGTTCCGCCTGGATGTGCCCGCGCAGGGCAAGCGTCCCGCGCGCAAGATCTACTGTCTTGATGAAGGCGAACTCGAGGCCGCGCAGGACAAGCTGCGCAAGGAAGGCGTGCGCGAAGGCGCGTGGGCCGTCAGCCGGTTCAAGGGCCTGGGCGAAATGAACCCCGAGCAACTGTGGGAAACCACCATGAACCCGGACACGCGCCGCCTGCTGCCCGTGGGCTACGGCGACCAGACGCCCGACGACACCACCCGCATGTTCGACATGCTGATGGGCAAGGGCGAATCCTCGCAACGCCGCGCGTGGATCGAGGAAAAGGGCAACCTGGCGGAGCTCGACATCTGATGACGCCGTCCGCGCCCGGGCAAGCCCGCATGGTCGTCGACCTGACCGCCGACGACTACGCGGATTTCGCCGCCTATGTTTACAAACGGCCGGAACTGCGCCGCCGCCGCTACCGGTCTCATTTGCGCTTCGGCGTCCTGATGATCGTCGCGCTGCTTGCGTACCTGATCTGGCAGACCTGGGACGGCAAGGGCCCCAATTGGGGCGCGATCCTGCCGGTGTACTTCCAGGGGCTGGCGGTCGGGCTGGGCATTCTCGCGCTGCTGGCCCTGGCTTACGAATACGTGCTGCCCGGACTCGTGCGGATGAACACGCGCCGCATGCTGGCCAAGCAGCCCGACACCCTGTATCTGGGGCGGCACGAACTCGATTTCGGCCCCGACGGCGTCACCGACAGCACGGCCTCCGCCTCCGGGCAGATGGCGTGGACCGACGTGCGGCGCGTCGAAGAAACCCCCGAGCATCTCTACGTCATCCTCGGCACGCTGCAGGGCGTGATCATCCCCAAGCGCGGGCAGGACGCCGCCACGCTGCAGGCCGTGCGCGCCCAGATCCGCGCGCATGTTGCCGACACCCAGCTCATGGCCCCGTCCGCCTGAGGCGCATTGACGCCGTTTCGATGAATTTGTTTACCTGAAACCATCATGACCGACAGCAATCAACCCGGCCTGTTTGACTCCAACCCGCCCGGCGGCGACGGCGACGGTGACGGCAACGCCGCCATCACGCTGGCGCGCTACGCGGAACAGGCCTATCTGGACTACGCGGTTTCCGTGGTGCGCGGCCGCGCGCTGCCCGACGTGGGCGACGGGCAGAAGCCCGTTCAGCGCCGCATCCTGTTTGCCATGCAGGCGATGGGGCTGGGCTCCGGCGCCAAGCCCGTCAAATCCGCGCGCGTCGTCGGCGACGTGCTGGGTAAATACCATCCGCATGGCGATCAGGCCGCGTACGACGCGATGGTCCGCATGGCGCAGGATTTCTCGCTGCGCTATCCCTTGATCGACGGCCAGGGCAACTTTGGTTCGCGCGACGGCGACAACGCCGCCGCCATGCGTTACACGGAGGCGCGCCTGACGCCCATCGCCAAGCTGCTGCTCGACGAGCTGGACGAGGGCACCGTCGATTTCGTGCCCAACTACGACGGCAGCCAGCAAGAGCCGCAGATGCTGCCGGCGCGGCTGCCCGTGATGCTGCTGAACGGCGCGTCGGGCATCGCCGTTGGCATGGCCACCGAAATTCCGCCGCACAACCTGCGCGAAGTCGCCCAGGCCTGCGTGGCGCTCATCAAGCAGCCCCAGTTGCCGGACGAGGAGCTGTACGCCATGATCCCCGGCCCGGACTTCGCGGGCGGCGGACAGATCATCACTCCGGCTGCCGATATCGCGCAGATCTACGGAGGGGGGCGCGGCTCGCTCAAGGTGCGCGCGCGCTGGCAGTTTGAAGAACTGGCGCGCGGCCAGTGGCAACTGGTCGTCAACGAGCTGCCCCCGGGCACGTCTGGCCAGAAGGTGCTCGAAGAGATCGAGGAAATCACCAATCCCAAGGTGAAGACGGGCAAGAAGAGCCTGACGCCCGAGCAGACGCAGGCCAAGGCCGTGATGCTGAACCTGCTGGATGCCGTGCGCGACGAATCCGGCAAGGACGCCGCGGTGCGCCTGGTCTTCGAACCCAAGACTTCGCGGGTGGACCGCGACGAGTTCGTCAACACGCTGCTGGCGCAGACCAGTATGGAAGGCAGCGCCAGCGTCAACCTGGTGTGCATCGGCACCGACGGCCGGCCGCGGCAGAAGGGTCTGCGCGACATTCTGGTCGAGTGGCTGGCGTTCCGCACCAACACCGTCGTGCGCCGCACGCGCTTCCGCCTGGACAAGGTCATCGACCGCATCCATGTGCTGGAAGGGCGCATGGTCGTCTACCTGAACGTGGACGAGGTCATCCAGACCATCCGCGAATCCGACGAGCCCCGCGCCGCGCTGATGGAACGCTTCAAGCTGTCCGAGCGCCAGGCCGAGGACATCCTCGAAATGCGTTTGCGCCAGCTGGCGCGCCTGGAAGGCTTCAAGATCGAACAGGAACTGGCCGACAAGCGCAAGGATCAGGTCTCGCTACAGGAACTGCTGGACAATCCCACGACGCTCAAGCGCCTGCTGATCAAGGAAATCGAAGCCGACGCCAAGCAATATGGCGACGAGCGCCGCACCCTGATCGAAACGGCCGAGCGCGCCGTCCTGGAAACCAAGGTGCTGGACGAGCCGGTCACCGTGGTCGTGTCGCAGAAGGGCTGGCTGCGCGCCCGTCAGGGCCACGGCCATGACGCCTCGCAATTCGGCTTCAAGCAGGGCGACGACCTGTACGGCGCCTTCGAGTGCCGCACCACCGATACGCTGATCGCGGTCGGCGACAACGGCCGGGTCTACTCGGTGCCGGTTTCCGGGCTGCCCTCGGCGCGTGGCGACGGCCAACCGGTCACCACGATGATCGACCTGGAATCCGGCACGCGCATCGTCCATACGATTGCTGCCTCGGCCGATAGCCGCTGGTTGCTGGCAACCCGCGGCGGTTATGGTTTTGCAGCCAAACTGTCCGACATGGTCAGCCGCCAGCGCGCGGGCAAGCAGTTCATCACGCTGGAAACGGGCGACGAACTGCTGCGTCCGGTGCCGCTGTTTGCGGGCGCCCAGCAACTGGCGCTGCTGTCGCAAAAGGGCAAGTTCCTGGTCTTCGGCCTGGACGAGGTCAAGTCGCTGTCGGGCGGCGGACGCGGCACCATCCTGATGGGACTGGACGGCGCGGACAAGCTCGACCAGACCGTGCCGATCGGCCCGAAGGGCTTGCGCGCCACCGGCATCTACCGCAACAAGATGACCGAGGACATCCTGGCGGGTGCGGATCTGGCCGTCTATGTCGGCAAGCGGGCCCGCAAGGGCCGCGCGCTGGACGTGCGGCCCAAGCAGCCGCTGCTGTCTCCGGTGCTGGGTTGACGCCTGCGCGCCACCTGACGCGGAACACGCCCGGCGGCGCGCGCCCTTTGCGCCGCCGGACCGCCATCCAGTCGTCCGCATGAGCATCGAACCCACCGTCCGGCCGCGCCTTGCGCACGTCGACGCCCTGCGAGGCTTTGCGCTCTTCGGCATCCTGGTCGTCAACATCAACGTCTTCGCCTTTCCGTTCTATGGCGGGGGCGTGCCGGATCCGGTGTATTCCAGCCCCGTGGACGTGACGGTCCGCTGGTTGGTCGCCTGGTTGTTCGAAACCAAGTTCTACCTGCTGTTTTCCTTCCTGTTCGGCTACAGCTTCACGCTGCAGATGTCGGCGGCCGAGCGCGCCGACGCGGCCTTCGCGCCGCGCTTTCTGCGCCGGCTGTTGGGTCTGGCGGCCTTGGGCATGGCGCACGCCATTCTGTTCTATCAGGGCGACATCCTGGTCACCTACGCCTTGTTGGGTCTTGCGCTGCTGTTATGCCGGCGCATGGACCCGGGCCGGGCGCTGCGTGTTGCCCTGTGGCTGATTGCGCTGGCGTCGGCAGTGTGGGGGATTCTGGGCGCGTTGAGCTTCCTGGACCCCGTGCCGGCCGGCTACGCGCTGCAATACAAGGCCGACGCGCTGGCCTCCATCGAGGCGTATCGCGGCACCGTGGGCACCACGATCGCGCAGCACATCAAGGAACTCACCCAAGCCATCTGGTTCACGGTGCTGTTCGTGCAAGGGCCGTTCGTCTTCGCCATGTTCCTGGCCGGGTACGCGTTGGGGCGGCGCAATGCGCTGGCGGATCCCTGGCGCTCGCGCCGCGCTCTGGGGCTGTTGTGCGCACTGTGCGTCCTGCCCGGACTGGCCGGCGCCGCGGCATATGCGACCAGCGCATTGCCGCAGGCGCGCGTGATGTGGGAGTTGCCGGGCCTCGCCGTGGGCCTCTTCACCGCGCCGCTCTTGAGCCTGTCATACGGGGCGGCGTTCCTGCTGGCGCTGCGCACGGGGCCGGGCGAGCGCCTTGGGTCCTGGCTGGCGCCGGCGGGGCGGATGGCGCTGAGCAACTACCTGATGCAGTCGGTGGTCTGCGCGTTTCTCTTCACGGCGTGGGGCCTGCGGCTGTACGCCGCCGTGACGCCTCTGGCTGCGTTGCTGATTGCGGTGGCCATCTTTGCGGCCCAGTTGCCGCCGTCAGCGTGGTGGCTGCGGCACCACGCCTATGGGCCGGTGGAATGGTTTCTGCGCGCGCTCACCATCGGGGCGGCCNNGCTCACCATCGGGGCGCGGCCGCCCTGGCGGCGGGTGCGCGCAGGCTGATCTACGCGATCGCGGCATCGATGGCGCCGACGAGGCGTTCCGTCAGTTGATCCAGTTCGTCGTCGGAAATGATGAAGGGCGGCGCGAACAGGACGTGATCGCCCTGTCGTCCATCGAGGGTGCCGCCCATCGGATACACCATCAAACCTCGCGCCATCGCCTCGCGCTTGATCCGCGCATGCAGCGTCAATTCGGAATCGAAGGGCTGCTTGGTGGCGCGATCCTGAACCAGCTCCACGCCCATGAAGAGACCCCGGCCGCGGATGTCGCCGACGTGCGGGTGTTCGCCCAGCGCCGCGTGCAGCCGCTGCGCCAGGCCTGCGCCCTGGACACGCACGCGTTCAAGCAGCCCGTCGCGCCGGATCACGTCCTGCACCGCCAGCGAGGCCGCGCACGCCAGCGCGTGGCCAAGATACGTGTGGCCGTGCTGGAAAAATCCGCTGCCTTGCTGCATGGCCTGCACGATGTGCTGCTGCGCCATGACCGCCCCGATGGGCTGGTAGCCGCCGCCCAGTCCCTTGGCGATGGTGATGAGATCCGGCGTCACCCCTTCCTGTTCGACGGCATACAGCGTGCCGGTCCGGCCCATGCCGCACATCACTTCGTCGGCGATGAACAGCACGCCGTGGCGGTCGCAGACCTCGCGGATGCGGCGGAAATAGCCGGGCACGGCCGTCACCGCGCCAGACGTTGCGCCCACCACCGGCTCGGCCACGAATGCCATGACGGAGTCGGGGCCGAGCCGCAGGATGGCCGCGTCCAGCTCCTGCGCAAGCCGCTCGCCGTATTGGTCGGCGGTTTCGTCGCTGCGCTGGTCGCGGTAGGCATAGCACGGCGAGACGTGCTCGACGTCGATCAACAGCGGCGCGAATTGCGCGCGCCGCCAGGCGTTGCCGCCAACCGCCAGCGCGCCCAGCGTGTTGCCGTGATAGCTCTGCCGCCGCGCGATGATCTGGCGGCGCTGCGGCTGGCCGATTTCGACGAAGTACTGGCGCGCCATCTTGAGCGCCGCTTCCACCGCTTCCGATCCGCCCGACACGAAGTAAGCATGCGAGGTGCCGGCGGGCGCGTCGGCCACGAGGCGGGCCGCCAGCTTTTCAGCGACCTCGGTGGTGAAGAAGCTGGTGTGGGCATAGGCCAGCGCGTCGATCTGCGCGTGCAGGGCAGCCTGGACGTCGGGATGATTGTGGCCCAGGCAGGACACTGCCGCGCCGCCGGAGCCATCCAGATACGCACGGCCCGCGCTGTCATGGATCCAGACGCCCTGGCCGCGCACGGCGACGGGGGGCGTATGGCGAAGGGAGCGATGCAGAATGCGGGTTTGACTCATGCTGCGGGTTCCTGGGTCAGGTTGAGGGTGGCTTTGGCTCGGACGCTTCAGCCGTGGCGGCGCGCGGCGGCGCCGGTCCAATAGACGTTGTCAGTTCGCAGGCGCTGCTCGACTTCGGCCAGCCGGTCCAGCACCGCTTCACCTCCGAGGGCCGTCAGCCGTGCGATCAGGTGTTCGGCCAGCCCGAGAAGACCGGCGGTCGTGTGGAAGAACGACCCGGGCCCCTGGCGCGCCGGCCTGGCTTGCACGCCATCGCGGTCGGACGGGGCAAAGCGCAGCGTGTGGCGGGCGTCCACGGCAAGCGGCGACAGCGGATCGTCGGTCAGCGCCACCACGGCCACGCCACGCTGCGCGGCCTGGCGCGCCAGCGCCACGGTGGCGGCGGGGGAGGGGGCCTGCGAGATGACGATCAGCGCATCGCCCGCGGCCAGGTTGTCGATCTGTTCGGCCG
>NZ_DIEJ01000074.1:0-5280 GCF_002418565.1 Achromobacter sp. UBA5777
GAGGAGCCCGCCACTCCAACGCGCAGTGCATCGGCCCAGTAGACCGCCAAGGCGCCGCCGGTCGGCGGCGGCAACGGTCTGCGTCATGGGCTGGCCATGCCGGTGCGCGGCCAGGTGCAGGGCAGGTTCGGGGTGGATCGTCCGGACGGCGGCGTGTGGCGCGGCGTGGTGCTGCGCGCGGCCGAGGGTACGCCCGTCAAGGTCGTGGCGCCCGGTACTGTGGTTTACGCCGATTGGCTGCGCGGCTTTGGCAACCTCATCATTGTGGATCATGGTCAGCAGTACCTGACCGTCTATGCTTACAACCAAAGTCTGCTCAAACGGGTGGGCGATGCGGTGGCCGGCGGGGATACTATTGCTACCGTGGGCGCAACCGGCGGCCAAGTGGAATCCGGCCTATACTTTGAAATTCGCCATCGTGGCGCTCCAGTGGACCCGGCCCAATGGCTGGCGCAGTAGATGTGACGGCTGGTGCAGCCGGTTTGCTGGAATGCAATCGGCGTAAACGCTGTCGGTAAATGAATGTCGTTGGAAAAATACCGTTGGTAAATTACCAAACCCATCGGCGAAAACAAAATTCGGGAAGTGTGCATGGGCACTCGTAAGTTTCGCGGTTTCGGTCTGATTGCCATCGGTGCGGTGGCTGGTGTGTTGCTGAGTGTTGGCGTGACTGCGGTCGCCCAGCGTGGCAGCCCCCTGCCTCTGGACGAGCTCAGGCAACTGAGCAATGTCTTTGCCGCCATCAAGAACAACTACGTCGAGGCCGTCGACGACAAGACCCTGATCGACAATGCCATTTCCGGCATGGTGTCGAACCTGGATCCCCACTCCGCCTACCTGGATGCCGACGCGTTCCGCGAAATGCAGACCGCGACGCAAGGCGAGTTCGGCGGCCTGGGCATCGAGGTGGGCGCGGAAGACGGCTTCGTGAAGGTCATCTCGCCCATCGAGGACACGCCCGCGGCCCGCGCCGGCGTCATGGCTGGCGACCTGATCATCAAGATCGACGACACGCCGACCAAGGGCATGACCCTGAACGACGCGGTCAAGCTCATGCGTGGCGCGCCCAAGTCGCCCATCACCCTGACGATCATGCGCGCCGACCGTCCGCAGCCGATCGTCGTGAAGATCGTGCGCGACATCATCAAAGTGCGCAGCGTGCGCAGCAAGATGCTGGACAACGGCATCGCGTACGTGCGCGTCGCCCAGTTCCAGGAAAAGACCGGCGCCGACCTCGCCCGCCAGCTCAAGGAGCTGGGCGCGAAGGAACCGCCCAAGGGCCTGGTGCTGGACCTGCGCAATGACCCGGGTGGCCTCCTGACCAGCGCCATCGGTGTCTCCGGCGCGTTCCTGCCGCCCGATGCGCTCGTGGTGTCCACGGACGGCCGCACGCCGGACGCCCGCCACAAGTATCTGGCGACCCCTTCGGAATACGCCCGCGGCGAAAGCAACTACCTGTCCGGCCTGCCGGCCTGGACCAAGACGGTGCCGATGGTGGTGCTGGTGAACGTGGGTTCGGCCTCGGCCTCCGAGATCGTGGCCGGCGCCCTGCAGGACCACAAGCGCGCGAAGGTGCTGGGCAACCGCACGTTCGGCAAGGGCTCCGTGCAGGTGATCCTGCCGCTGTCCGAAACCACCGCCGTCAAGCTCACCACGTCGCGTTACTTCACGCCCAGCGGCCGATCCATTCAGGCCACCGGCATCGAACCGGATTACGTCGTGGCGGATACGGCCGACGGCGACCTGTTCCGCCTGCCGCGCGAAGCCGACCTGCAACGTCACCTGTCCAACCAGCAGACCACCAACGAAATCAAGTCCAGCGCCGATCAGGACAACGTGGAACTGCCGGCCAAGGTGTTTGAGTTCGGCGGCAAGGACGACTTCCAGCTCCAGCAGGCCCTGAACCTGCTGGCCGGCAAGCCGGTGCAGAAGGGCTCGGCCCGCGCCCAGGCCAAGGCTGACGCCAAGGCCGGCGGCGGAACGCCCCAGCGCATGAAGATCACGCCGACCGGAGTCGAGCCCAGCAAGGACAAATGAACGACGAGCAACTGCTGCGCTACGCCCGCCACATCCTGCTGGACGAACTCGGGATCGAAGGGCAGGAAAAACTGCTGGCGGCGCGTGTGCTCATCGTGGGGGCGGGCGGTCTGGGTTCGCCCGCCGCGCTCTACCTGGCCACCGCCGGCGTGGGCGACATCACGCTGGCCGACGACGATGTCGTCGAACTCAGCAATCTGCAGCGCCAGATCCTGCACACCACCGCAAGCGTTGGCCGGCCCAAGGCCGAGTCCGGCCGCGACATGCTGGGCGCCTTCAATCCGCAGACCCGCGTCCACGCCCGGGTCGAGCGCCTGAAGGACCAGGCTTTGTCCGATGCCGTCGCGCAGGCGGACCTGGTGCTGGACTGCACCGACAACTTCACGACGCGCCACGCCATCAACCGCGCCTGCGTGCAACACCGCAAGCCGCTGGTGTCCGGCGCGGCCATCCGGTTCGACGGCCAGGTCAGCGTCTATGACCTGCGCGACGACAACGCGCCGTGCTACCACTGCCTGTTTCCGGAAGCCGACGACGTCGAGGAAGCCAACTGCGCCACCATGGGTATCTTCGCGCCGGTGGTCGGCATCATCGGCAGCATGCAGGCCGCCGAAGCCCTGAAGCTGCTGTCCGGCGTGGGCGAAAGCCTGTCCGGGCGCCTCCTGTGGCTGGACGTGCGCACCATGCAATGGCGCAGCGTCAATGTGCAACGTGACCCCGAATGCGCGGTCTGCGGCCACCGGGGGCACGCCTGAAGTCTGTCGGTATTGAACCCAAGAACAATACTAAAGGTTTCAAATACCTGCTATAACGCCAGCCAGCCTACTGATTTCGGGTAGAGGGGCATGGACATGACGGCGTGGATACAGGACTGAAGTTCAGCCTGCCCAAGTGGCGGCTGACACGTTGGCTGACGCATTCCGGGCATGACACGCCGGCGGACATCCGCGCGGCGCTCATCGCCAGTCTGTTCGGCACGCTTCCCATTTTTGCCGGCGGGGTCATCAACACCCTGATGATCTCGGGTGTCGTCGCGTGGCGGCGGCCCGAACCGCTGTATATCTCTTGGCTGATCCTGGAGGTTGTGCTTGCGCTGGTGCGCGTCGTCATCCTGCGATCCGCGCTGCGTGCGGCCCCCAAGGGCGGCAACACCCATACCGACCTCTACATCCTGCTGGCCCTGTTCTGGGCGTTCAGCGTGGGCTATGGCGTCTTCATCACCTTGTTGAACGGCGACTGGCTGGCCGCGACCCTGGCCGGGGTGTCCTGCGGCGCCATGGCCGGCGGGATCTGCTTCCGGAACTACGGCGCGCCCCGCCTGGTGGGCGCCATGATTTTCCTGAGTCTTGGCCCCATGTGCCTGGGCGCGCTCTTCACTGGCGAATGGGTCATGGCGATCGTCTTCATCCAGATTCCGTTCTATCTGATCAGCATGGTCATCGCCTCGCACCGCCTGAACCGCATCCTGGTGTCCACCATGTTGGCCGAGCGCGACAGTGATCGCCGCGCCAGCGAAGACGCGCTGACCGGCCTGGCCAACCGCGCCGGCCTGCAGGCGGCGCTGGAACGCGTGTGCTCCAGCGCACGCGGCCATGACAGCGCCGCGGCGCTGCTCTACATGGACATGGACGACTTCAAGCGCATCAACGACACGCACGGCCACGCCGGGGGCGATCAGGTGCTCAAGACGATCGCGGAACGCATGCGCGCCATGCTCCGCGTGGACGACGTCGCCGCGCGCATCGGCGGCGACGAATTCATCGTGCTCGTCACCGGCATCGACGCCACGGCCGCGCTGCGGCTGGGCGAACACCTGCTGCGCGACGTCTCCCAGCCCATCACGCTGGCAGACGGCAATCGCGTCTGCGTGGGCCTGTCCATCGGCATCTCGATCCTGTCCGGCGCCAACCGCACTCCGCAGGGCGCGCTGGACTCCGCCGATGCCGCGCTGTATCGCGCCAAGGCGCAGGGCGGCCGCTGCTGCATGGTGGATCAAAGCGGGCAGATCGCGGAAAGCGAAGGATTGCAGAGCGCGTCCGTCGCGGCTTGAGAGGGGGCGCGGCTGTCCGAATTGGTCCGAATCGGTCCAGCGCTGTCTGCCGCGTGTGGCGTGCCCGTTGCGCTGCGGATGCATTCCAGACGCAACCCCACCGCGCTTCGGCCGCATTCCAGCATCGATCCCGCCACGCGTTCCCCTTCCCAATCCCGCCGGTGAGTCGCACACCACCCCTCACGAAACCAACAAAGTTATCAGATAACCTGAAAAATATGCCTATAATCCGCCCATGTTGACCAAGAGCCTCACCCTCACCGAGCAGGTTGCCCGCCAGCTCGCCAGCGACATCGCGGACGGTGTCCACGCCGTCGGCGCCAAGCTGCCGGCCGGACGCGTGCTGGCCGAGCAATATGGCGTCAGCGCCGCCGTCATCCGCGAAGCCACGGAGCGCCTGCGCGCCCAAGGTCTGATCCAGAGCCGGCAGGGTTCGGGCAGCACGGTCGTCTCGCGCACTGGGGCGCAAGGCTTTCAGGTATCCACCGGCATCGCGGTCGACCGCAAGAAGCTCGCCAGCGTCTACGAACTTCGCATGGAACTCGAAGGGGGGGCAGCCGCCCTGGCGGCTGTCCGCAGCACGCCGGAGGACCTGGACGCCATGGCGTCGGCGCTCGCCTCGCTGCAAGCCCATCTGGACCACCCCGAGGCCGGCGTCGAACATGACATCGCCTTCCACGTCGCCATCGCCACCGCCACGCACAACAGCTACTACCAGGACCTGCTCCAATACCTGAACCTGCAGCTGCGCCTGGCGGTCAGCACCGCCCGATCCAACAGCCGCCGGCAAGACGGCCTGACGGCCGCCGTACACCAGGAACACGTCGCCGTGTTCGAGGCCATCCGCGCGCGCGATCCGGACCGCGCCCGCCAGGCCGCCATCCGCCACCTGCAGCAAGCCGCCGGCCGCCTGCAACTCGATCTTCTCTCTCCCGCCGCATCCCACATCTCATGAGCGCATCCGACTTTTCTCAACGGCTGGTCCAAGCCCTGGGCCCCGACACCGTCTTCACCGACCCGGCGGACATCACGCCGTGGCTGTCCGATTGGCGCGGCCTGTACAACGGCCAGGCCCAGGCGGTCGTGCGCCCGCGTACGACGGCCGAGGTCGCCACGTGCCTTGCCCTGTGCCAGGAAGCCGGCGTGCCGGTCGTGCCGCGCGGGGGCAACACCGGCCTGTGCGGCGGCGCCAC
>NZ_DIEJ01000282.1:0-4604 GCF_002418565.1 Achromobacter sp. UBA5777
GGGCCGCCGTCAGCGGCAGCAGGGCCGCCTCCAGCGCGCGGCGCGCCTGGAAGATCTGGCGGGTGTCCTCGGGCGTGGGTTCGGCCACCACCGCGCCGCGGTTGTGGTGCAGGTCCACGACGTGCTCGTGCGCCAGCCGCTGCAGCGCCTTGCGCGCCACCGACCGCGACACGCCGAACAGGTCGCAGATCGCGGCCTCGGGCAGCTTGGTGCCAGGCGTCAGGCGCTGGCTCATCACGCTCTCGTAGACCGCTTCGCAGATGCGGCGCTCCATGTCGGCGTCGGGCAGGACGTCATCGTCCGCGGCGGGCTTGGGGGGCTTGGACCGCGCGGCGGCGGCGCGGCGGGATTGGGTCGGACTTGGCACTGCGGCTCCTAAACGATCACACCCGGCGGCAGTCCGTCCACATGCCGGCAGATCTCGCCCGGCGTGGTGAACCAGATCTCGCCGCGGTCACGGGCGGCGGCCAGTGGCGCCAGCGCGCGCCGCAGGTGACGCAGCCGGTACGGCTGGCCGACGATGTAGGGATGCAGCGCAATGCCCATGACGAGCGGCTGGCGAACCGCTTGCGCGCGCATCTCCTCGAACTGGTCAAGGATCATATCGGCAAAATCGCGCGCGTCCATCTTGCGGCCCATGATCATCGGAATGTCGTTGAGCTCCTGCGGATAAGGAATGGCCCACAAATCGCCCGCTCGGGTGTGCATGCGCATGGGCTGGTCGTCGTGGCACCAGTTCAGCGTGTAGCGGTAACCCGCCTCGGCCAGCAGGTCGGGCGTGGCATGGCTTTCCGAAATCCAGGGCGACAGCCAGCCGGCGGGTTCGCTGCCCGCATGCCGCAGGATGCGATCGCGGCAGTGCGCGAGCAGCGCGCGTTCCTCGGCCTCGGGCAAGCCGCCCTGCCGGTGCGCGTTGCTGTAGCCGTGTCCGATGAGCTCGTCGCCGCGCGCCAGGAAGGCATCCACCAGATCGGGGCAATGCTCATACAGCGCGGTGTTGATCAGCACGCCGGCCGGCAGGCGCAGCTCGTCAAAGAGTTCCAGGCAGCGCCAAGCGCCCACGCGGTTGCCGTATTCGCGCCAGGCGTAGTTCAGGACGTCCGGATGAGGCGATGCCGGGCCGAGTTCCGCCCCCAGCCCTTCTCCGAACGCAAAGTGCTCGATGTTGAAACCCAGGTACACGGCCAGGCGCGCGCCGTTCGGCCACGCATAGTCGGCGCGGCCCGCGATGGCGCGGTACGGGAACCGGCCGTGGCAGGCCAGGGGTTGCGGCGCCCAGGCGGCGTTGCCGTCGCGCCCCGGTTTAGTGCTTGGAAGCGAGGATGGATTCATTTTGGTGCAAATCCTGAAGCATGATTGTGAACAAAATCGCTGCGGTTTTGGCGACAAAATCCGTACATCGGTGTGCACATATCCCGTCTGCACTGCCCGCGCCCAGCGGCGGCGGGGCGAAAGCGGCATGCAGCAATGAACGCGGATCAGGTGGCATGGATCTTGCATAAGGGAACGAAGCAGCACTTAACCCCATGCAAGATTCATTCCACTTTTTCAGGAGTGTCCCGATGACCTCGACCCGTCGTTCCTTCATGCGCCACGCGGCCGCCGCCGCGCTTTTCGCCGCGGGCCTTGCCTCGCAGCCGGCGCTGGCAGCGGACCCGATCAAGATCGGTCTGATCACCGCGCTGTCCGGGGAGTCGGCGCGCGCCGGCGAAGCGCTGACGCGCGGCATCACCGTCGCCATTGACGAGATCAACGCGCGCGGCGGATTGTTGGACGGCCGCCAGGTCGTGCTGGTGCGCCGCGACGACGAAGGCAATCCCGCCAAGGGCATGGCCGCCGCGCGCGAGCTGATCTACAAGGAAAAGGTCGCCGTGCTGTTCGGCGGCCTGGACACGCCGGTCTCCATGGCCATCGTTCCCATCGTGAACCAGGAGAAGGTGCCGTTCATGGGGCCGTGGGCCGCGGGCACCGCCATCACGCAGAACAAGGGCAATCCCAACTTCGTGTTCCGCGTGTCGGCGATGGACGAAATCGTCGACAGCGCGATGGTCCAATACGCGCAGAAGACGTTCCAGAGCGCCAAGCCAGGCATGATCCTGGTGAATAACCCCTGGGGCGAATCCAACGAGAAAGGCCTGAACGCCGCGCTGGCCACCGCCAAGATCACGCCCGCCGGCGTCGAGAAATTCCAGCCCAACGATCTGGACATCGTGCCGCAACTGAGCCGCCTGAAGGCCGCCGGCGCCGACACGCTGTTCCTGGTCGGCAACGTGGGGCCGTCCGCGCAGGTGGTGAAGTCGCTGGACCGCATGGGCTGGAAGGTGCCGATCGTGTCGCACTGGGGTCCGGCTGGCGGCCGCTTCACGGAACTGGCCGGTCCCAACGCCAAGAACGTGCACTTCGTGCAGACCTACAGCTTCTTCGGCAAGCAGGGGCCGGTGGGCGACAAGGTAATGCAGGCGCTCAAGACCAAGTATTCCGACATCAAGGGTCCGCAGGACATCACCCCGGCCGTGGGCGTGGCCAACGCGTACGACGGCATGCAGCTTGCCGCGCTGGCCATCGCGCAGGCCGGCTCGACCGACGGCGACGCGGTGCGCCAGGGCTTCTACAAGATCGGCAAGTACGAAGGCCTGATCAAGACGTATGAGCAGCCCTTCACGCCGGCCTCGCACGATGCGCTACGTGAGGACGACTATGTGTGGACGCAGTTCATCGACAACCGCATCCTGCCCGTCAAGGGCGTGCAGTAAAGCGGCCTGACGCCACGGGAGACGCGCATGTTGTTGATGTCCGCCATCGTCAGCGGCCTGGGACTGGGAAGCATGTACGGGCTGATGGCCCTGGGCTTTTACCTGACCTATGCCGTTTCCGGCACGGTGAATTTCGCCCAAGGCAGTTCCATGATGCTGGGCGCCGTGCTGACCTACACGTTCGCCCAGACGCTGGGCTGGCCGCTGGCCGTGGCGCTGCTGTTTGCGCTGGCGCTCTGCGCGCTGTACGGCCTGGTCGTGGAGCGGCTGGCGGTGCGGCCGTTTGCCAGCCGCGGCTCCAATGCGTGGCTCATGTCCACGGTGGCGCTGGGCATCGTGCTGGACAACGTGGTCATGTTCACGTTCGGCAAGGAGCCGCGCAGCCTGCCCTCTCCGCTGGCGCAATCGCCGCTGGAGATCGGCGGGCTGGGCCTGGGCATCTATCCGCTGCAACTGCTGATCCCGGTGGTGGGTCTGGCGCTGGCGGCTGCGCTGCACACCTTGTCGCGCCGCACGCGCTGGGGCGTGGCGCTGCTGGCCGTGGTGCAGAACCCGAACGCCGCGCGGCTGATGGGCATTCCCGTGCGCCACGCCATCATGGCCGCCTTTGCGGTGTCCACGCTGTTCGCGGGCGTGGCCGGCGCGCTGGTCGCGCCGCTCTTTAACGTGCAGGCGGACATGGGCACGCTGTTCGGTTTGAAGGCCTATGTGGTCGCCATCCTGGGCGGCATCACCAGCGCATGGGGCGTGATGATCGCGGGCCTGCTGTTTGGCGTGGTCGAAGCGCTGATCACCGTGGCGCTCGGCTCCGGGTACACGCAGATCATCAGCTTCACGCTGGTGATCGTCATGTTGGCCGTGCTGCCCAATGGCCTGTTCGGGCGCGCCGATGTGAGGAAGGTCTGATGAACAAGCAATCCGCAATGCGCTGGCTGCCGCCGGCGCTGTATGCCCTGCTGGCCGCGGCGGCCCTGATGCTGGCCGCCACTGTCAACGGCTACTACGTCTTCGTGCTGGGCAACGTGGCGCTGCTGGCGCTGGCCGGCATCGGCCTGAACGTGCTGCTGGGCCTGACCGGCCAGATGTCGTTCGGCCACGCGGGCTTTTATGCCATCGGCGCGTACACCGTCGCGATCCTGACCGGCCAGGCCGAATGGAGCTTCTGGCTGGCGTGGCCGGCCGCCGCGCTGGTCTGTGGCGCGTTCGGCCTGCTGCTCGCCGTGCCCGCGCTGCGCGTGAAGGGCCCGTATCTGGCGATGATCACCATCGCCTTCGGCTTCATCGTGGAACACGCGCTGATCGAAGGCGGCTCGGTCACGGGCGGGCAGAACGGCCTGATGGGCATTGTGCAGCCGGCCCTCGGCAGTCTGGGCGGCGACCGTGGCGTGGCCATGCTTGCCATCGTGGCGGTGTTTGCCGCGCTGATCGGCTATGCGCTGCTGTCGCGCGGCGCGTGGGGTGCGGCCATGCGCGCGGTCAAGGACAGCGAGACCGCCAGCGAATCCATCGGCATCAATCCTCTGGTAGTCAAAGCGGTGGCCTTCATGGTGTCGGCCGCCGTGGTCGGCCTGGCGGGCGGGCTGTATGCGCCGCTCACGGGCATGATCACGCCGCACAACTTCAATTTCATGCAGTCCATCCTGTTCGTGCTGGCGGTGACCATCGGCGGCGCGGGCTCGCTGGCCGGGCCGCTGCTGGGCGCGGTGGTGGTGGGCCTGCTGCCGGAAGTGCTGTCCAGCCTGGAGGAATACCGCCTGCTGTTCTTCGGCGCCTTCCTGCTGGTGGTGCTGTGGGCCGCGCCCGAAGGCGCCGCCGGGCTGCTGGCCCGCTGGCGGCGGCGCGCGCAGACGC
>NZ_DIEJ01000263.1:0-15920 GCF_002418565.1 Achromobacter sp. UBA5777
CTGACCAGGCGCTTGAACAGGCCGCCCAGACCGGCGCCTGCTGCGGGCGCGGCAGGTGCTGCGGCCGGTGCTGCGGGCGTCGAGACGGGGGCGGGCTGCGACGGCGTGATGCCCTTGACCAGGGCTTCCGGGCGCGACTTGATTTCGCTTTCGCGCGGCTGCCAGGGCGCGTCCGTGGCCGGCGCTTCCACCAGTTCGAAACTGGTCTTCAGCTCTTCCAGGCGCGGATCGTCGTGGCGCAGGCGCTCGATGTGATGGTGCGGCGTTTCCAGATGCTTGTTGGGGATCAGCATCAGGTTGACCTTCAGGCGGGCTTCCATCTTGGTGATGTCGGCACGCTTTTCGTTCAACAGGTACGTGGCCACGTCGACGGGCACCTGGGCGTGGACCGCCGCGGTGTTTTCCTTCATGGCTTCTTCCTGCAGCAGACGCAGGACGTGCAGCGCGCTGGACTCGGCGTCGCGGATCACGCCGGTGCCGTTGCAGCGCGGGCAGGTGATGTGCGAGCCTTCGTTCAGGGCCGGGCGCAGGCGCTGGCGCGACAGTTCCATCAGGCCGAAACGCGAGATCTTGCCCATCTGGACGCGGGCGCGGTCGAAATGGAGGGCATCACGCAGGCGCTGTTCGACGGCGCGCTGGTTCTTGCTGTCTTCCATGTCGATGAAGTCGATGACGATCAGGCCGCCCAGGTCGCGCAGGCGCAACTGGCGGGCCACTTCGTCGGCTGCTTCCGAGTTGGTGCGCAGCGCGGTTTCTTCGATGTCGGCGCCGCGGGTCGAGCGGGCCGAGTTCACGTCCACGGAAACCAGGGCTTCGGTGTGGTCGATCACGATGGCGCCGCCCGAGGGCAGTTGCACCGTGCGCGAGTAGGCCGTTTCGATCTGGTGTTCGATCTGGAAGCGCGAAAAGAGGGGGATGTCGTCACGGTAGCGTTTGACGCGCTGGACGTTGTCCGGCATCACCACGCTCATGAAGGCAGTGGCCTGGTCGGCGATCTCGTCGGTGTCGATCAGGATCTCGCCGATTTCGGGCGAGAAGTAATCGCGGATCGCGCGGATGACCAGGCTGGATTCGAGATAGATCAGGATGGGCGCGGAGTTGTCGCGCGCGGCGCCATCGATAGCGGTCCAGAGCTGCAGCAGATAGGACAGGTCCCATTGCAGTTCTTCGACGTTGCGGCCGATGCCTGCCGTGCGGGCGATGATGCTCATGCCCTGGGGCAGGTCGAGCTGTTCCATCGTGTCGCGCAGTTCCTGGCGGTCCTCGCCCTCGACGCGGCGCGAAACACCACCGCCGCGGGGGTTATTGGGCATCAGGACCAGGTAGCGGCCAGCCAGCGAGATGAACGTGGTCAGGGCTGCGCCCTTGTTGCCGCGTTCTTCCTTTTCGACCTGGACGATCAGTTCCTGGCCTTCTCGCAGGGCGTCCTGGATGCGGGCGGTACGGACATCGACGCCTTCCTTGAAGAAGCTGCGCGCAACTTCCTTGAAGGGCAGAAAGCCGTGACGGTCTTCGCCGTAGTTGACGAAGCAAGCTTCGAGGCCGGGTTCGATCCGGGTGATGACACCTTTGTAGATATTGCCTTTGCGCTGTTCGCGGCCGGCAGTCTCGATGTCAAGGTCGATGAGTTTTTGCCCATCGACGATAGCGACGCGTAATTCTTCCTGATGCGTCGCATTGAACAGCATGCGCTTCATGAGAGGGTTTCTCCGTTGTCATGACGCGCCGATATCGGCGCGTGACCTCGGGCCACTCGGGCTGCGGCTGAAGCGGGCAAGAAGGTGCGGACCGTACCTGGGCGGCGCCCAGGCGTATCCGCCGCGGGTCAGGCGGGCACGTCGTGCCGTGGGGCACGGGGTTCTGTCAGCAGGAGGGTCAGCTTCACTGAATGTGGTTTGACGGAAAAAATGCTGTGAACGGCAGCTGCGGTCGGATTGGTTGCCCACACGCAGCTGGTGCTTTAAATATGCGACGATTCTTGCAGTGCTTCAGAGCCGCTTGCGGCATGCAACGGACCTGCCGGAACAGCGGGCAAGATGAATGCCACACCACTATTCCGCAGGGCTCGGTTGCGCCGGCGACCAAGAGACCCAGGGGTTGAATGAGCAGGCAGTACAATGGCGGCCCGCGCGCTCGACGGAGTTGCGTGTTGGTTGCATCTCTACGCCAGGCGGCTAGTTCAGCCCCTTAAGGCTGTCCCGATTATATGTCGCTTTCCGCAATGCGCAAAGAAACTTCCTCCCCCGTATCCGCCTCTAAAGCAGCCCCCGCCGTCCGCATGGTTGAAGTGGGCGCCGAGCATGCCGGCCAGCGTCTGGACAACTTCCTCATGCGGCTGTGCAAGGGGGTGCCCAAGACGCACATCTACAAGGCGATCCGAGGCGGCGAAGTCCGCGTGAACAAGGGACGCATCCAGGTGGATTACCGGGTTGAGGAAGGCGACGTCGTCCGCATCCCGCCCCTGCGCCTGCCCGACCCGGGCAAGCCCCGCCCGGTTCCTGCCGCCGAATTCCCGATCGTCTTCGAAGACGACGCCATGCTCGTGGTCGACAAGCCCGCGGGCGTTGCCGTCCACGGCGGCAGCGGGGTGTCGTTCGGCGTGATCGAACAACTGCGCGCCGCGCGCCCGCAGGCCAAGTTCCTGGAGCTGGTGCACCGGCTGGACCGCGAGACCTCCGGGTTGCTGATGGTCGCCAAGAAGCGCAGCGCGCTGCTGGCCCTGCACGCCATGCTGCGCGAGGGCCGGAGCGACAAGCATTATTTCGCGCTGGTCGAGGGCGACTGGGTCAACGACCGCCAGCACATCAAGCTGTCTCTGACCAAATGGACCACGCAGTCCGGCGAGCGCCGCGTCAAGGTGGATCCCGACGGCCAGACGGCGCACACGATTGTCACGCTCAAGCAGCGTTTTGGCGGTTACAGTCTGGTCGACGCCGAGTTGCGCACCGGCCGCACCCACCAGATCCGCGTCCATCTGGCCGCGAGCGGCTTTCCCATCGTCGGGGACGACAAGTACGGCCACGACGAGGTGCGGGCGCAATTCGCGCGGCAGGGCTTCAACCGCATGTTCCTGCACGCCCACCGCCTCACCCTGCCTCACCCTCTGACGGGCGAGGTCATGACACTGACCGCCGAGCTGCCGCCCGCTTGCCGGAACATACTGAAAACACTGGAGTCTGCCTGATATGTCGTATTCGCTGGTCGTCTTTGACTGGGATGGCACCCTGATGGATTCCACGCACAGCATCGTGGCCGCCATCCAGGGCGCTTGCCGCGATCTGGATCTGGCGGTGCCGTCCGCATCCGAGGCAAGCTGGGTCATCGGCCTCTCGCTCGAAAGCGCGCTGCGCCGTGCCGTCCCCGAATTGACGCAGGCCATGCTGCCTCGTTTCCTTGAGCGCTACCGCACGCACTATTTGCTGCGCGATCCGGAATTGCGCCTGTTCGAGGGCATCAACGAGTTGCTGACCGACCTGGCCGGCCAGAACGTGCGGCTGGCTGTCGCCACGGGCAAGAGCCGCGTCGGCCTGACGCGCGCGCTGGCCGCGACCGGTTTGGGCCCTCTGTTTGATGCGACGCGCACCGCCGACGAGACCTTCAGCAAGCCGCATCCGGCCATGCTGCACGAACTGATGCAGGAACTGGACGTGGATCCCTCGCGGGTCATCATGGTGGGCGATACGTCGCACGATCTGCAGATGGCCTGCAACGCGGGCGTGCACGGTCTGGGGGTCACCTACGGTGCGCACACTCTGAAGGAACTTGAGGGTTGTGCCCCGCAAGCAGTGCTAGACACCGTGCCGCTCGTGCGCGAATGGCTTATGCCGCGCGTCAGCGCCGGCGCATAGGCCCTGGCTGAAGGCCGGCAGGAACGTCCGCCGGTCGGGCGGGTCTATCCGGAAGGCGCTGCGCGTGCTTCGCGAGGGCGCTGCGGAATAAGATAGGCCCGACCAGCGTCCATGGTTGACGCGGGCGCGCGCTCACGGTGCGCGGCGCCATACCGGAGATTACGATGCTGATACGCAAGCCCGACGACTTTTTGCCGTCCGAGATCACTTCCGAGGCCGTATGGCGGTCGCGCCGCGAACTCATGTTGCGCGCAGGCGCGGCCGCTGCCGCCGTCGGGCTGCCCGGCTGGGCTACGCGCGCCGCCCACGCGCAGGACGCCGGCGCACTGCCGGGCAAGTCCAACCCTGCATTCAGCATCATGGACAAGCAGACGTCCCTGGCCGATATCACGTCCTACAACAATTACTACGAGTTCGGCGTAGATAAGGGCGAACCGGCTAAAAATGCCGGCAAGTTGCAGACCCGGCCGTGGACCGTGAGCGTCGAGGGCGAGGTCAACAAGCCGCGCACGTTCACCATCGAAGAGTTGCTCAAGCTCGCGCCCATGGAAGACCGCGTCTATCGCTTGCGCTGCGTGGAGGGCTGGTCCATGGTCATTCCGTGGGTTGGGTATTCGCTGTCCGAGGTGCTCAAGCAGGTGGAGCCGAATGGCAACGCCAAGTACGTCGAATTTGTCACTGCCGTTCAGCGGGAAAATATGCCGGGCGTGCGTGCTGCCATCCTGGAATGGCCGTATGTGGAGGGGTTGCGCCTGGACGAAGCCATGCATCCGTTGGCGATGCTGGTCTTTGGCGTCTATGGGCGCGTGCTGCCCAACCAGAACGGCGCGCCGCTGCGGTTGGCCGTGCCGTGGAAGTATGGATTCAAGTCCGGCAAATCGCTGGTGAAGATCCGGCTGGTGGAAAAGCCGCCCGTCACGTCTTGGGTCAAGTCGGCCCCGCAAGAATACGGCTTTTATGCCAATGTGAACCCTAACGTCGCGCATCCTCGCTGGAGCCAGGCCACGGAGCGCCGCATCGGCGAGGACGGCCTGTTCACACCCAAACGCAAGACGCTGATGTTCAACGGCTATGGCGATCAGGTGGCGTCGCTTTATCAGGGCATGGACCTGAAGGCCAATTACTGAGGCGCTGATCCGTGTCCGTTGCTCCTCGCGCGGCCCCCGCTGCGGCTCACAGAAAGGCGCAGCTCTCGGCCCGGACGGTCGGGCGCTTCAAACCGCTGCTCTTTCTGCTGGGCCTGGCGCCGTTTGCGCGCTGGATATGGCTGGGGATGCACAACGGCCTCACGGCCAATCCTGTTGAATTTCTGACTCGATCGTCTGGCACCTGGGCGCTGGTGTGCCTGCTGGTCACCCTGGCCATCACGCCGCTGCGCCGTCTGACGGGGCAGCCGGCGCTGGTACGCGTTCGGCGCATGTGCGGATTGTTCGCGTTCTTTTACGCGGCACTGCATTTCATGGCGTGGGTGTGGTGGGACCGCGGTTTCGATCCTGCCGAAATGGTACGTGACATCGTCGAACGTCCCTTCATCATGGTGGGATTTTCGGCCTTCGTGCTGATGACGGCGCTGGCCGCCACTTCCACGCAGTGGGCGATGCGCCGGCTCGGAAAGCGCTGGCAGACGCTGCACCGGGCCATTTATGCCATCGGCCTCTTGGCCATCCTGCACTACTGGTGGCACAAGGCGGGTAAGAACGACCTGTCGGAGCCTGCGATCTATGGCGCGGTGCTGGCGGTGCTGCTGGGTTGGCGCGTCGTCGCCTGGTGGCGCCGGCGGGCATAGAGCGCTGGTGAGCTGCCGCCGCATCGGCTGCCGCAGCACCGGCTGCCGCAGCACCTGCCGCAGCACCTGCCGCAGCACCTGCCGCAGCATCGGCTGCCGCCGCTACTGCATGGCCAGCATGATGGCCGCGGTTTCCGCGTCGGGCTGGCCATCGTGCAGGGCAGGGCGGTAGTGCATCTGGAGCGCGGCCAGCGTGTTGATCGTCGCGCGGTCCAGCGTGCCGTCCTGCGGACTGGCGTAGCCAAGCCGCTGCAGCTGCTTCTGAAACCATGCGACGTCGGGTACACCCTCGATCTGCAACCGCGCCAGATGCTGGGCCGCGCCGGCTTCGTTGTACCAGCGCCCGATGCCGGCGTCCGCCAGCGTCTTCCAGGGGAACAGCGGGCCGGGATCCACCTTGCGCTGCGGGGCGATGTCGCTGTGGCCCACCACATTCTCCGGCACGATGTCGTGCCGGCGGATGATGTCCCGCAGCAGGATGGTCAGCGCCCGGACCTGGCGGTCGTCATAGGGGTGCCAGACGCGCTCCCCGTTGCTGCCTTCGGTCCAGCCCGGATTGACGATTTCGATGCCGATCGAGGTGCTGTTCATCGCGATGTTGCCGTACCAGGAGCTGGCGCCGGCGTGCCATGCGGCGCGGTTTTCGTCGACCAGCCGGTAGGCGCGGCCGTCCAGGTCCAGCAGGTAATGCGCGCTGACCTTGCCCTTGGAAAGCAGGCGCAGCGACTCGGCGTCGTCGACCGTGGTGTAGTGCACGACCACGGATCGCACCCGGCTGCTCTGGCTGACGGCGGTGATCGAGGTGTCCAGATCCAGGCCGGCGGGGCCGCGCGCCGCGCAGCCGGCCAGGACCGCCGCGGCCAGCAGCGTGGAAAATAGGCGGATCATGATCAGCGCGCCAGGTACAGGAACAGCGTCGGCAGCTTGTCCAGCTGGGGCGCCGGCAGCTTCTTCCAGTCGGCCACCGTATGCGTGACCACCCATTCGTCAGCCGTCGTCATCGCTCGCGCTACGCACAGCTTGGTGTCGCCCTTCAGGGTGGCGATCAGCGTGGCGAACATCGCGGCGTTGCGGTACGGGGTCTCGATCAACAATTGCGTCTGGTTGTGGCGGGCCGAGTGCTGCTCCCAGGCGCGCAGTTGCTTGGCGCGCTCGCCGGGTTCCACCGGGGCGTAACCATGAAAGGCGAAGCGCTGCCCGTCCAGACCGCTGGCCATCAGGCCCAGCAGAATCGAAGAGGGGCCTACCCAGGGTTTGACGGCGATCCCCATGCGGTGCGCCGCGTCCACGACCTTGGCGCCGGGGTCGGCGACGGCGGGGCAGCCCGCCTCTGAGACCAAGCCGATCTCCGCGCCTCGCTTTGCGGAGTCGAGCCACGCCTTGATCTGCGCGGCGTCGGCCTTGTCGGTCAGGGTGTGGATGGTGATTTCCTGCAGCGGCCGGGTGGTGCCGATGAGCTTCAGAAAGGCGCGGGCGGTCTTGGCGTTCTCGGCGATGTAGGTGTCCAGCCGGCCGGCCAGCGCGCGCACGTCGGCGGGCAGCCAGCGCTCGGGCGGCGCGTCGCCCAGGCTGACGGGAATCAGGTGCAGGGCGCCGGTCATGCGGATGCTCCGGGCGTGTCGAGCGGATCCAGTCCGAATGTTGCCAGCATTCGTGTCAACTCGATCAGCGGCAGGCCTATGATGGCGGTTGGATCGTCGCTTTGAATGCTTTCCATCAGGGCAATGCCCAGGCTTTCCGCCTTGGCGCTGCCTGCGGTATCGTAAGGCTCTTCGGCGCGCAGGTAGGCGTCGATGGCACGGTCGGACAGTTGGCGGAACCGGCAGCGCGTCACAATGTCGGCCTTTTCGACGCGTTGGCCGTCGGTCACGGCCAGCGCGCTGTGAAACTCCACCAGTCTGCCCGACAGGGCGCGCAGTTGTGCCTGGGCCCGCGTGAAGTCGCCCGGCTTGCCGATGGGGGCGCCGTCCACAGTGGCAACCTGGTCAGAGCCGATCACGATGCTGCCCGGATGTTTTTCCGCCACCACCATCGCCTTGGCGACGGACAGGCGCAGCGCCAGCACCTCGGGTGTTTCGCCGGGTTGTGGCGTTTCGTCTACATCGGGGGAAATTGCGGAAAAGGGCAGGCGCAGGCGCGACAACAGTTCTTTGCGGTATCGCGAGCTGGACGCGAGGATCAAGCTAGGTTTGTGGGGCATGCGGCATTTGACGGTGATACGTAAGTCACAGTATTATCTAACGTTTTGCGGCATTTTTGCAGGAACATCAACATGACACCGAAGGGAAAGCCTGGCGATGCGAGTCGCCGCGCGGACGGATCGGCCGGTGCTGGTGTGAATGCGGCGGACTCTGACGTCAAGCGCATCGACGCCTTCGCCTTTGCCCGTCTGGGTAAAAGCGCGCAGGGCAGCATCGCCTTGGTGCGTCTTGCCCGCGTGGTCGACGGCCTGCCCGAGCAACCGTTGGGCGAAGCCGGACTTGTGACCTGGTCCGTGCAAGGCGAAGAAGGCAAAACCGGCTTGCTGATGGGCCAACCGATTCTGCGCTTGCATGTGAAGGCGAATCCGGTGGTTGTGTGCCAGCGGTGCAATGCGCCGTTTGCGTATCCGGTCGACAGCGAAGTCGTGCTGCAACTGGTCAAATCCGAAGACGACCTCGACGATGATCATTCCTTTGCCGATCAAGGCGACGATGACGACGACGAGGGCGACGAAGGCGTAGGAAGGGATTCTGTGGCCCAGCTGCCTGAAAAGGTGGTGGGTTCGCATCATTTTGATCTGTTGGCCCAGATCGAAGATGAGCTCATTCTGAGCATTCCGTATGTGCCCAAGCATGATGTATGCCCGGGCGCGCAGGCCAAGGCCAGCGAAGCTCCTGAAGAGGAGCCCGCTGTCAAGCGTCCGTCGCCGTTTGCGGTGCTGGAACAACTGAAGCACAAAGATTGAGATCAACATCGGGCCGCATCGCGTACAATGCGCCCCGTTTCTAGGAGTCATCATGGCCGTTCAACAAAACAAGAAGTCCCCCTCCAAGCGCGGTATGCACCGTTCGCACGATTTTCTGGTGGCCCCGTCGACCGCCATCGAACCCAACACCGGTGAAACGCACCTGCGTCACCACATCAGCCCCAACGGCTTCTACCGTGGCCGCAAGGTCCTGAAGACCAAGGCCGACGAATAAGGCCCCCGGGCCGAACTCGTACTCGGACCATTTCGGCTGAGCGCTGATACCTGGCACCCGTGATACGCATCGCCATAGACTGTATGGGCGGAGACTTCGGTCTGCCCGTCACGATTCCGGCTGCGATCGAGTTCGCCCGGCAATTTCCGGACACCCGGCTATTGCTGGTCGGGCTTCCCGACGCTATCGAAGCGGCGCTTTCTGAGCACCGCAACGTGGCGCGCGATCGCTTTGAGATCGTGGCGGCTTCCGAAGTCGTCACCATGGACGACCCGGTCGAGGTCGCCCTGCGCCGCAAAAAAGACTCCTCCATGCGCCTCGCTGCCCAGTCCGTCAAGGATGGGCGGGCGGACGCCTGCATTTCCGCGGGCAACACGGGCGCCTGGATGGCCATCTCACGTTATGTGCTCAAGACGCTGGACGGCATCGACCGCCCGGCGATCGCCACGTCCATTCCGAACCAGACGGGCCGCGCCACCACGGTGCTGGACCTTGGCGCGAATGTGGACTGCACGGCCGAGCACCTGCTGCAATTCGCCATCATGGGCGCCGCGCTGTCGCAGGCGGTGGACCACCGCGACAACCCCACCGTGGGCTTGCTGAACATTGGCGAAGAAGTCATCAAGGGCAATGAAGTCGTCAAGGAAGCCGCCGAGCTTCTGCGCGGCAGCCCGCTGAACTTCTACGGCAACGTCGAAGGCAATGACATCTTCAAGGGTACGGTCGACGTCGTCGTCTGCGACGGTTTTGTCGGCAACGTCGTGCTCAAGTCCGTGGAAGGACTGGCGAAGATGCTGTCCAGCATCATTCGCGAAGAGTTCAAGCGCAATCTGATCACGCTGATCGCCGGCGCGGTGGCCAAGCCTGTGCTGAACCGCCTGCGCAACCGCGTGGACAACCGCCGCTACAACGGCGCGGCTTTGCTCGGCTTGCGTGGCGTCGTCATCAAGAGCCACGGATCCGCGGACGTTTACGCCTTCGGTTTTGCCTTGCAGCGTGCGCGCGAAGCCGTAGTGAGTAAACTGCTGGAGCGCACCGCTCAGACGGTCGCTCAAATTACCAAGCGCGTTCAATCCGGCGATCGCCCATCGGCGGCGTCGCCCAACGTGGCTGGGGATACCGCTTGATGGATACCGCAATGAAATACTCCGTGATCGCGGGCACCGGCAGCTTCCTGCCGGAACGCGTGGTTTCGAATGACGAACTGGCTGCGGAACTGGCGACGCGCGATATCGCCACCTCCGACGAATGGATTGTCGAGCGCACGGGCATCCGTCAGCGCCATCTGGCCGAGCGTGGCGTGACCACCAGCCAGCTGGCCACCGAGGCCTCGCGCCGCGCGCTGGCCGATGCGGGCGTTGATGCTTCCGAAATCGATCTCGTCATCGTGGCTACGTCCACTCCCGATTTCGTGTTTCCCAGCACGGCCTGCCTGGTGCAGGCCAACCTCGGCGCCAAGGGTTCGGCCGCGTTCGACGTGCAGGCCGTGTGCAGCGGCTTCGTCTACGCGCTCACCACCGCCGACAGCTTCATCCGCGCGGGCCGCGCGCGCTGCGCGCTGGTGATCGGCGCCGAAGTGTTCTCGCGCATCCTCGACTGGAACGACCGCAGCACGTGCGTGCTGTTCGGTGACGGCGCCGGCGCTGTTGTGCTGAAGGCCTCCGACACGCCCGGCATCATGGCTGCGCAACTGCATGCCGACGGCAGCCAGATGAAGATCCTCAGCGCCGCGGGCAACGTGGCCTACGGCGACGTCACGGGCGATCCCTTCCTGCGCATGGACGGCCAGGCCGTCTTCAAGCAGGCCGTCACCGTCCTGGACCGCTCGGCGCGCGACACCTGCGCCGAAGCCGGCGTCACCGTTGCCGACGTCGATTGGCTGATCCCGCATCAGGCCAACGTGCGCATCCTGAATTTCCTGGCTCGCAAACTGGACGTGCCCGTCGAGAAGGTCGTCATCACCGTCGACAGCCACGCCAACACGTCCGCGGCCAGCGTGCCGCTTGCGCTCGATGCCGCGCGCCGCGACGGCCGCGTCAAGCCGGGCCAGCTCATCCTGATGCAGGGCGTGGGCGGCGGATTCACCTGGGGCTCGGTACTGGCTCGCATGTAAGGGTGTGCCCTGGCCGCGGCGGCATGTGTGCCGCGGGCGGCCGGAGAGCGCGCCTGGCATTCCACACAGACACTGAATCAATCCACACGCTCAATCATGAAAATCGCTTTTGTCTTTCCTGGCCAGGGTTCGCAAGCTGTCGGCATGCTGGACGCCTGGTCCGGCGTGGCGGCGGTCACCGACACCGTCGCACGGGCCTCGCAGGCGCTGGGTCAGGACCTAGGCGCGCTGATCGCGCAGGGTCCCGTCGAACAGCTCAACCTGACCACCAATACGCAGCCGGCGATGCTGACCGCCGGCGTTGCCTTCTACAACGCCTGGATCGCCGCGGGCGGCCGCAAGCCTGATGTCGTGGCCGGCCACAGCCTGGGCGAATACGCCGCGCTGACCGCCGCTGGTTCGCTGGCGCTGGAAGACGCCGTGCGCCTGGTGCGCGTGCGGGCCGACGCCATGCAGGCCGCCGTGCCGGTCGGCACCGGCGCCATGGCCGCCATCCTGGGCCTGGACGACGACGCCGTGCGCGCCGCGTGTGCGCAAGCCGCACAAGGCGAAGTGGTCGAAGCCGTCAACTTCAATGCGCCCGCGCAAGTCGTGATCGCCGGCCACAAGGCGGCGGTCGAACGCGCCTGCGAACTGGCCAAGGCTGCCGGCGCCAAGCGCGCCTTGCTGCTGCCCGTATCCGCGCCGTTCCACTCCAGCCTGCTCAAGCCCGCCGCCGACGTGCTGGCTGGCGCGCTCGCTGGCGCCGCTGTGTCCGCGCCGCAAGTGCAGGTCATCAACAACGTCGATGTGGCTTCGCCCACCGATCCCGACGCGATCCGCGATGCGCTGGTTCGTCAGGCGTGGCATCCTGTGCGCTGGGTCGAAACCCTGCGCGCCATGAAGGCGCAAGGCGTCACGCACGTCATCGAATGCGGTCCGGGCAAGGTCCTTGCGGGTCTGACCAAGCGCATCGACCCCGAACTCACCGGCCTGGCCATCACCGATCCTGCGTCGCTGGAAGCGGCGATGGCTGCCGTCAACGGAAACTGATCAATGGACAACACCTCGACCGAACTGCAGGGCAAGATCGCGCTCGTCACGGGCGCGACCCGCGGCATTGGCCGCGCGATCGCCCTGGAACTGGCCGGGCGCGGCGCAACCGTCGTCGGCACCGCCACGTCCGAATCGGGCGCGGCTGGCATCACTGAAGCGCTGGCGCCGTTCGGCGGCCGCGGTGTGGTGCTGGACGTGACCGACGCCGCTGCCTGCGATGCGCTGATCGACGCGCTGGGCAAGGAAGGCGGTGGTCCGCACATCCTCGTCAATAACGCCGGCATCACCCGTGATACGCTGGCGATGCGCATGAAGGACGACGATTGGTCGGCCGTCATCGACACCAACCTGGCTTCGGTCTTCCGCCTGTCGCGCGCCGTGTTGCGCAGCATGATGAAGGCCCGGTGGGGACGCATCATCAACGTGACTTCCGTGGTGGGTTCCAGCGGCAACGCGGGCCAAGCCAATTACGCTGCCGCGAAGGCGGGCGTGGCGGGCATGGCGCGTGCTCTGGCTCGTGAACTGGGCAGCCGCAACATCACCGTGAACTGCGTGGCGCCTGGCTTCATTGACACCGACATGACGCGTGCGCTGGGTGAAAACCAGACCGCGGCGCTGCTGCAACAGATTCCGCTGGGCCGTTTGGGCTCGCCGGCTGACATTGCGCATGCCGTGGCCTTTTTGTCCGGACCGCAGGCGGGTTACATTACCGGCACCACCCTGCACGTCAACGGCGGGATGTACATGCAATAAATCACGAATCACGCGCCGCCGCCGGGCAGCCGGCAAGGCGGCGCGCGATTCTCCGGAAACGCCGCACATGGTCAACCTGCGCCGGTCTCGGCGACAGAACAAATGCGCGGTGTTATTTTTGTCACGGTCAGGCGTTGCATCACTCCGCGCTTGGCTATAATTCGCGGGATTTTTCCCAATTGGAGATCTGCATGGAAAGCATCGAACAGCGCGTCAAGAAGATCGTCGCTGAACAACTTGGCGTCAACGAAGCCGAGATCAAGAACGAGTCCTCCTTCCTTGACGACCTCGGTGCCGATTCGCTCGACATGGTCGAACTGGTCATGGCCCTCGAAGACGAATTCGAGACCGAGATCCCCGACGAAGAGGCCGAAAAGATCACGACCGTGCAACAAGCGATTGACTACATCAATTCGCACGGTAAGCAGTAAGCTCAGCCTATATCGTCCTGGTTGCCCGATTTCGTCGGCCAACCTGGAATCAGGGCGGTTTCAGGAGTGCCGTGTGGTCCACCGGCAGGTCGGGCGTTGTAATGCCTCACCTGCCTTCATGTGGTCCACACGCGCAGCGCATCCCGAAAACCGCCTTTCTTTTGTCTGTTTGAGGAGTCATCCGTGAAGCGACGTGTCGTCATCACCGGCCTGGGTATCGTTTCCCCCGTAGGAAATGATCTGACCACCGCTTGGGACAATATCGTCAACGGACGTTCTGGCATCAGCCGCATCACCCGTTTCGATCCCTCGGCCATCACCACCCACATTGCTGGCGAAGTCAAAGACTTCGACATCAGTACCTATATTTCGGCCAAGGAAGCCCGCCAGATGGATACGTTCATCCATTACGGCCTGGCTGCCGGAATGCAGGCCTGGCGCGATTGCGGCCTGGAAGTCACCGAAGAAAACGCCGAGCGTATCGGCGTGATCGTGGGCTCCGGCATCGGCGGTCTGCCGCGCATCGAAGAAACCCAGGTCGATTACCTTGCCAAGGGACCTCGGCGCATTTCGCCGTTCTTCGTGCCGGGTTCGCTGATCAACCTGATTTCCGGGCATCTGTCGATCGCCTACGGCATGAAGGGCCCCAGCTACGCCGTGGTGTCGGCTTGCACGACCGGTCTGCATTGCATTGGCGATGCCGCACGCCTTATCGAATACGGCGATGCCGACGTCATGGTGGCTGGCGGCGCCGAATCCACCGTGTCGCCGCTGGGCATTGGCGGCTTTGCCGCCATGCGCGCGCTGTCGACCCGCAACGATGATCCTCAGACCGCATCGCGTCCCTGGGACCGCGACCGCGACGGCTTTGTGCTGGGCGAGGGCGCTGGCGTCCTGGTGCTGGAAGAGTACGAGCACGCCAAGAAGCGCGGCGCGCGTATCTACGGTGAACTGGCTGGCTACGGCATGAGCTCCGATGCCCACCACATCACCGCACCGGACAAGGACGGCCCGCGCCGCGGCGTAATCAACGCGCTGCGCAACGGCGGCCTGAATGCCGAAGACGTCCAGTACGTCAACGCGCATGGCACGTCCACCCCGCTGGGCGACAAGAACGAAACCGACGCGCTGAAGCTGGCGTTCGGCGACCACGCCAAGAAGCTGGTGGTCAACTCGACCAAGTCGATGACCGGCCACCTGCTGGGCGCGGCCGGCGGCATCGAAGCCGTGTTCACGACGCTGGCTGTGTACAACCAGGTCTCGCCTCCGACGATCAACATCTTCAACCAGGATCCGGAATGCGATCTGGATTACTGCGCGAACGAAGCGCGGCAGATGAAGATCGACGTGGGTCTGTCCAATTCGTTCGGCTTTGGCGGCACCAACGGCTCGATGGCCGTTCGCCGGGTCTGATTTGGACGACTTGGTCGGGGGGCGTTGGTCGTTCCGCCTACCTGTCTCGCAGCCCAGGGGAGCCGTCGCGCTCTTCGGGCTGGCGCTGGCCGCTGCGGCGGCCAGCGTGCTGACAGCGGCAGCCTGGCATGGTTATGCCTGGGCTGCGGCCGCGCTCCTGGCCCTTCTGTTCCTCCTGGCCGGGCTGTTACACTCGGCTCGGAACGCCCCGTCCCCGGTAACGGCGCTACGTACCGCGACCGGGACTGGCCACTGGCAGCTTCGCCGGCCGCAAGGCTGGCAGAAAGCGCTGCTCCTGGACCAGCAACGGGGCCCAGCGTGGCTGACGCTTATCCTGCAGCCCTTGCCCACCGGGAGTACGGCCTTTACCACTAGCAAAATCACCCTCACCGTCTGGAAGCACACGCTGCGACCCGAATCCTGGCGCCGTCTGCGGCTCGTCGCGGGCACGGCGCGGCAGGCACGCCCGGCGCGTCCTTTGCGGGAGGCCTCATGAGCGAGCGCGAAGTCGACGCCGAGCTTGTCGCCCGCGTGCAGCGGGGCGACAAGAAGGCATTTGATCTTCTGGTGCTCAAGTACCAGCGCAAGATCCTCCGTCTGCTGGCCCGGATGATCCGCGATCCCGCCGAAATCGAGGATGTGGCGCAGGAGGCCTTCATCAAGGCTTACCGTGCCTTGCCCCAGTTCCGCGGCGAAAGCGCCTTCTACACCTGGCTGTACCGCATCGCCATCAATACGGCGCGCAACTGGCTCGCCTCGCAGGGGCGGCGCCCCAGCGCGCCCAACGCGATTGAAACGGAAGACGGTGAAACTTTTAACGAAACCGACAACCTAACGGATATAAGCACGCCGGAATCCATGGTTGCCAGCCGCGAAATCGCCGAGACGGTGAACGCGGCCATTGAGGAATTACCTGAAGAATTGCGCACCGCAATTGTCCTGCGTGAAATCGAAGGTATGAGTTACGAAGACATCGCCCAGAGCATGGATTGCCCGATCGGTACGGTGCGCTCCCGCATTTTTCGTGCGCGTGAAGCCATTGCGACCAAGTTGCGTCCGTTGCTCGACACCGATGTCGAGCGTCGCTGGTAAGGAGTGGCAGTCATGCAAACAGCAGCCAAATCCGTTGAGATCGCCGAGTCCTCCTGGGAGGAATCGGTTTCCGCCTGGATGGACGGAGAGGATTCCGACGATATTCTTCCCAGTCTGTTGTCCAAAGAGGGACGTCAGACCTGGGACACCTATCATTTGATTGGTGATTCCCTGCGCAATTCCGATTTGGCGCTGACGCCCAGCGCGGCCTTCTCGGCCCGCCTGGCGCGCGCGCTGGACGCGGAACTGCCCATCGTAGCGGCGCCT
>NZ_DIEJ01000044.1:0-23493 GCF_002418565.1 Achromobacter sp. UBA5777
GACACCGGGCTTGCACCCGTGTTGTCGGCGCGCGCCGCCTACGCCGCGCCCGAGATTCCCGTCTACCGCGCCACGCCGCCGCTGCCTGCCCTTGGGCCGCCGCTCGGGTCACGCGCCCCGCCTTCCCTGTCTTCCTGATCCGCCGCGCGCGCGCCTCACGCCGCGCACGGCAGCGAAGAGCGGGTACCCCGTAAACCAGCTTCATGGCGCCAGCGCAACGGCGCCCCCTGCACGGTCATCCCCTCTTCGCCCGCGCTTTGCCGACCGGCCTTCAGGCCGGCGGCAGATTCAGTCGAAGACAAAAGAAGAGGGGTCATCTTGACCATCGTTCGTACGCACGCGTGCCTTGGCACGACGCTGATCCTGGCCGCGTTCAACGCCGCCGCCCAAACCGCTCCCGCCACCCTCGCCCCCATCACCGTGGTCGGCGGATCCGAGACGGCGCTGACTACCGAGGCATCCACCGGCTCCAACCTGGGCCTCACGCCCATGCAGACGCCCGCCAGCGTCGACATCATTTCGCGGGAACAGATCGAGTCCCGCGGCGACGCCAGCGTGATCGAAGCCATCACCCGCGCGCCCGGTTTCTCGGCCGCGCCCCACCCCGGCAACGGCAATAGCGCCCTGTCGGTGCGCGGCTTTACCGACAGCACGTCGGTCATGCGCTTGTACGACGGACTGCGCCAGTATGGCGGCGTCGGCCTGACGTTTCCGTTCGACACATGGTCGGTCGAGCGCATCGAGGTGCTGCGCGGACCCGCGTCCGTCATCTATGGCGACGGCGCGATCGGCGGCGTCGTCAATGTGATTCCCAAGCGTCCCACCCGCGGGCCGATCCAGAACGAAGTGCAAGCCACGATCGGCACGCAGGATACGGCGCGGCTGGGACTGGGCAGCGGCGGCGCGCTGAGCGATACCTTGTCGTATCGCCTGGATGTCAGCGGCAACTACACGGACGGTTATGTCGACCGCGGGCAGTCGGGCGACGCGACGTTTTCGGGCGCGTTGCGCTGGGACCCCACGCCGGACCTGAACATGACGTTGAGTTACGCCTATGGCTACCAGCGCCCGATGCGGTACTTCGGCACCCCGATGATCAACGGCGAGCAGGACGACGCCGTGCGCAAGCAGAACTACAACGTCGCCGACAGCTTCATGCGCTTTCGCGACCAGTGGACACAGCTGGACACCGTCTGGACGCCGAACGACGCCACCACCGTGCGTGCGCGCCTCTATCACGTGCAGAGCGACCGCGACTGGCGCAACGCCGAGCGCTATGTGTACAACCCCTCGACCAGCCTGATCGACCGATCCGACAACACGCAGATCACGCATGACCAGACCCAGACCGGCCTGACCACGAGCGCCGTCTTCAAGGGCACGCTGGCCGGCCTGGACAACACGGTATCGGTGGGCTTCGACGTCAACCACGCCACGTTCAAGCACATCAACAACACGTACACGGGGAGTTCGGGGCCGGTGGATCCGTATGACCCGGATCACGGCCAATACCAGAGCGACGTGCCGTTCATTCCGCGTTACCGCAACAAGGCGGACCAGTTTGCCCTGTTCATGGAAGACCGCCTCGCGCTGACCAGCAAGTGGTCGATCATCGGCGGCCTGCGATACGACCACGCGAAGGTCACGCGCGACGATCTGGTCACCGATCAGCGCGCCTTGTCCAAGACGTTTTCCGACGTGGGCTGGCGCATCGGCACCGTGTACGACGTGACGCCCGATCTGGCCCTCTACGCGCAGTATGCCGAGGCCGCCGATCCGGTCAGCGGGCTGTTGATGATCAGCCCGTCCAACGCGTCGTTCGACCTGTCGCGCGGCAAGCAGATCGAGGTCGGCCTGAAGCAGAACTTCATGGACGGACGCGGCGAGTGGACGCTGGCGGCGTACGAAATCCGCAAGACCAATCTGCTGTCGCGCGATGCCGACGACCCGAGCCTGCGGGTGCAGGTGGGCGAACAATCGTCGCGCGGCCTGGAAACGTCGCTGTCGCTGGCGGTTGCGCCCGGCTGGACAATCGACGCCAATGCCACCGTGCTGCGGGCCAAGTACGACGATTTTTCCGAATCGGTGGGCGGCGCGGCCGTGTCGCGCGCGGGCAATGTCCCGCCCAACGTGCCGCAACGCCTGGCGAACCTGTGGCTGAGCTGGAACTTCCAGCCGGGCTGGACTGCGATGGGCGGGATGCGCTACGTGGGCAAGCGCTATGCGGACAGCGCCAATACCATCGAACTGCCGTCCTACACCACGACCGACCTGGCGCTGCGCTGGGACGTGAACAAGGACACCGCCATCACGGCCCGGGGCTTCAACATCTTTGACCGCGCGTACTTTACGACGGCCTACTACACCAACACGCAATGGATGTATGGGCCGAGCCGCCGGTTCGAGCTGACGTTGAACCACCGCTTCTGAGGCGGGCGCGAACATGGACGCCAAGGCGCGCCTGCGCAGGCTGACCTACCTGGCCCATCGCTGGCTGGGGGTCGGCGGCTGCCTGCTGATGCTGGTGTGGTTTCTCAGCGGCATCGTCATGCTGTATGTCGGCTACCCGAAGCTGACGCCCGAAGAGCGGTTTGCCAGCCTGCCTGTGCTGGCCGCCGATGCGTATCTTCCGTTAGACGCAGCGCAGCCCGGCGACGCGCTTGCCGTCCTGACGTCGGTGCGCGGCGAACCCACCTACATCATCCCAACCCCGGACGGCCCGCGCGCGTGGTCCGCGCGCACCGGCCGGCCTGACGACGTGGTGACCGCGGACATGGCCGTGGCCGCGGCCCGCGCGTTCTGGCCCTCGGGTACGGCCCGTCACGCGGGCCTGATCGACGAGGACCGCTGGACGCATTCGCGCGGGCTGGACCGCCATCGCCCCCTGCACAAGGTGCGCATGGAAGGAGACGCGGCGGGCACGCTGTATGTTTCGTCGGCAACGGGCGAAGTCGTGCTGGACGCGCCGATCGTGCAACAGCGCTGGAACTACGTCGGCGCGTGGCTGCACTGGCTGTACATGGTGCGCGACCGCTCCGTCGATCCGGTCTGGAGCTGGATGGTGATCGCGCTATCGGCCGTCTGCACCGTGCTGGCGATCAGCGGCACGGTCGTCGGCGTGTGGCGCTGGCGCTTTCGTGGACGCTACAAAACGGGCGCGCGCACGCCGTATCGCGAGGCCTGGATGCGCTGGCACCACATCATCGGCCTCGCCTTCAGCGCGTTTGTCTGCACGTGGATCTTCAGCGGGCTGATGTCCATGAATCCGGGCGGGCTGTTCGCCGGCGCCGATCCCGGCCCTGACCGGCAAGCCATGGCGGGCGCGCAACTCGCCGCGCCGATTGCGGATCCGCAGCCGGTGCTGCAGGCGCTACACGCCACGGGCTTTGAACCGGTTCAGCTCGAATGGCGGCGGATGTCAGGCCAGCCGTACGTGGTGGCGCGCGACGCGACGGCCGGTAGCCGCATCGTTCACCGGGTGGATGGCGCAATGACCGTGCAAACCTCGTGGCAGCCCGAGGCAGTCCTTGACGCCGCGCGCGCGCTGTTTCCCGGCGCGGCCGTTCGGGCGACCTTGCTCGATCATTACGATGCCTATTACTACGCGCGCCATGCCGAAGCGATGAACGGCGGCGCGCCGCGTGGCTTGCCAGTTCTGCGGCTGGATTTCGACACCCCGGCTGGCGACCGCGTCTACGTTGACCTGCGCACGGGCGAGGTAGCGCTGAGCCTGTCCCGCGCGCAGCGGGTCGGTCGCTGGCTCTTCTACTTCTTGCATAGCTGGGACACGCCGGCGCTGCTCAATGCCGGTGTGGGCCGGGACCTGGCGCTTATCCTGCTGAGCCTGGGCGGCCTGGCCGTGTCCGCCACGGGCATCGTGCTGGGCACGCGGCGGCTGGGCTGGTCGCGCGGCACGCCGGTAGAATCGCGCCATCCCCAACCACAAGGCACGAGATGACGCTCACTCCCGAACCCTATGCCCCCCGTCGCATCGCCCCGCTCGGCGTGTGGTGCGAGGCCGGCCATTCGATCAAGGCTTACGGCATTCATCGGGATTCGGAGCTGGCGGGTCCGATCCTGAAGGACGCGGTCACAGCATCGGTACGCGCCGCCGTGCGCGACGTGCTGAACGTACACGGCGGTGACCCTCGCGGCCATGGCTTGGGCTACTGCATAGCGCACGTGGGCGATGAAGCCGTGTGGCTGCTGGTGGACTGGTGGATCTCCGGCGGCATCGTGTGCCAGCGCATGCTGTCCGCGCCGTTGGCGCAACCGGACATGTTCACGCCAGTCACCGCACCAGCGCTGGCGTGCGTGTGGGAATTGGCCGTGATCGCGCATGAACGCGATGCCTGGGTGCGGCACATGCTTACCGAACAGCCAGATCCCGGCGCGTACCTGCAAGCGGTGCTGCCCGCCGGGCGGTATTGACGCGGCGATTGCGTCAGTCCGAGTGCGGTTGCGGCGGCGTGTCCATCGACCCGTCGACCTCGGAGACCGTCTCGCCCGGATAAGCGACGCGGGCAGCCGCGGCCGCCTCGTCACGCGTCGGATACGAACCGGGATCCTCCTGGACGCCCAGCAAGGCGATGCCGCGAAAGCCCCAGTGGCCGTCCGCGCGTTGAAAGACCTCAACGATCATTTTTCTTCCTCGTCGCGGTCCGGCGCGGGGCGCGTGTCGTTGCTGCCAGGCAGCGTGCCGCTTCGCGCCTCGGCTTCTTCCTGCGCCACGGCTTTATCGAAGCCCGGCTGGTCATGGCTGCGCGCGCGCGGCGGGTGGTCAACGTCGGGCACGCGCTCGGTCGTCGTGGCATGACCGGACGGGCGCAACGCGCCTTTATTGACGTCGGGCTGGCCAGGAATGGATTCTCGGGCGTTGTTGGATTTCGGTTGCGTCATGGAAAAGCTCCGGTGCATCAAGGTGATTGGCAGGCGAGCAAGTGCCGTTCCTGCACGCGTTGCCCTATGTCGAGGGCAAACGCTTCACGGCCCCTCGGCTAACGTGCGCAGGAACGCGGCGATATCTTTTGCGTCCTGCTCGCTGACGCCCAGGTCAGGCATGGCCGTGCCCGGTTTGACAGCAGGCGGGTTGCGCAGCCATCGCTCCATGTTGGCGGGCGTATTGGGCAAGACGCCCGCGATGTACGGCCGCTCGCCCATCTGACCCAGCGCCGGGCCCACGTAGTTCCACGCGCCAGGCACGCCCGGGATCGCATGGCACGTCACGCAAAGATATTGCTGCAGCGCATCGCGCCCGGCTCGTGCGTCTCCCACACGGGCCGCTGGCTGGGCGTTTGCCTGGGCCTTTTCCGCCGGTTGTCCCTCACCGCCACGCCGATAGTCGTCGGCGGACAGGCCCGGCAACACGCGCAGAAACGCCACCACGTCCCAGATCTCGTCGTCGGTCAGCCGATACTGCCACGCCGGCATGCCGGTCATCTTGATGCCCTGTCGCGTGACCCAGAAGATTTCAGCCGCCGTACGCGTGCGTGCGGTGGCCACGAGCGCGGCGGGTGCCGGGTTCAGCCCCAGCGCGTAGGGCTGCGGCGCCACCCCCGGCCCGCCGTGGCACTGGGCGCAGTGGGCGCGGTACAGAAGCGAACCATTCTGAATGCGTTCGGCGGTGTCCAATTCAGGCGGCGTGATCTCCGCTGACCGCATCTTCACGGCCCGCGTCAACGCGACATCCAGCAGGTGGTGCACCGGCGTGGTATGCGGCGACGTGGCGGTCACGTCATACATGCCGAAATACACCGCGGCGCCGCCAAGCGCGCCGGCGGTGGCGGCACCGGCAACGAGCGTGAGCGCGGCAGTGCGCTTCCAGCGCTTCATGGCGCCCCCGCTTTGCGGTCCGCGCGCCGCATCAGATAGGCGGCGATATCCTCGGCCTCGGCCTGTTGCAGGCCCATGTCGGGCATGGCCGTCCGGGGGTTCACGGCAGGCGGGTCCATCAGCCAGCGCACCAGATTTTCAGGGGTGTTGGGCAGCAGGCCGGCAACGTACGCCTGCCGCGCCATATTGCCCAGCGGCGGTCCGACGCGCGACGCCGGACCGCTGACGCCAGGCACGGTGTGACACGCGGTGCAGCCGTGCTCGGCAATCAGCCGGCGTCCCCGGTCGGGATCAGCCCGTTCGCGCAATCCGCCCGCCGCGTCCGCGGGAAAGAGTGGCGGCTTGTCTTCCTGACACGCGCCCAGCAGCAACATCGCGGCCAGGGCCGGTACCAGGCGGTTGGGTCGGGCTAACCGGCGCACTGCCGTCTCCTGAATCGCGCTGTCTGGCGCAGAACCTCGACGTGCCAGCAACTCCTGTGCCTGCGATTCGGGTCGCGCTCGCGGGCACGAAAGATGCTGACGTGGCCTCTCGCGGGCCGGCGGCCCGTTGGCCTCGTCGGCCCACGCGCGCCGGGTCATCCACTACAAGAACATGGCGAATATCCTTCTTATCGCGCTCGCCGCCGCATTGCCCTTTGCCGCATCGGCTCAACCCAGCGGCGAGGACGCCGCGCGCATCGCCGAGATCGGCTGGGTCCTTTACGTGGGTGCGGCGGCGATCTTCGTCGTAGTGGCCGCACTGCTGGCGCTCGCGATGTTCGGCCCGGTGACGGTGCGCCGCCGGCTTTCCCGGCCCGGGCTCATCGTGGGCGCGGGCATCGCGTTTCCCATCGTGGCGTTGACCGCCCTGCTGATCTACGTGCTGGCGCCTTCGCCATCGGCGGCCCGGGACGCTGCATCGTTTGCCGCGCGCATCGAAGTCACCGGCGAACTGTGGTGGTGGCGCGTGCGCTATCTGGATGCGTCCGGCGGCGTGATCTTCGAGACTGCCAACGAGATCCGCATCCCCACGGGCAAGCCGGTGCAGTTCCTGCTCAAGTCCGACAACGTGATCCACAGCTTCTGGATTCCCGAACTGGGCGGCAAACTCGACATGATCCCCGGCCGCGTGAACCGGATGCGCGCGCTGGCACGGACCCCGGGCAGGTTTCGCGGCCATTGCGCCGAGTACTGCGGCGCGCAACACGCGCAGATGCTGTTCGACGTGCAGGCGGTGGACGCCGAGGCCTTCGACGCCTGGGTGCAGGCGCAACGCCAGCCGGCATTCGCGCCCGACGCCGCGCTCAAACCGGCGGCCGAGCTATTCAATCAGGCCTGTGCGCAATGCCACACGGTGCGCGGAACTGAGGCGCGCGGCACGCTGGGACCGGACCTCACCCATGTGGGCAGCCGCCCGTCCCTTGCGGCGGGCATATTGCCGAACAACGTGGGCGCGATGGGCGGGTGGATCGCCGGCAGCCAGCAGATCAAGCCCGGCAATGGCATGCCGTCCTTTGACCGATGGCCGGGCGAGGACTTGCGCGCCGTGGCCCGTTACCTGGAAGGCCTGAAGTGACGCGCCAGACATCCCCGACCGAGCTTCCCAACGCGCTGCCGCGGCCCGAAGGCGAACTCGAGCAGCTTGAACGCGCCTGGAAGCGTCCCACGGGATGGCGCGCACTCACGGTCGTGAACAACACGTCCATCGGCCTGCTGTACATCGCCACCGCGCTGCTGTTCTTTATCCTGGCCGGCGTCCTGGGGCTGATGATGCGCACGCAGCTGGCTGCGCCGGACAGCAACCTGATCGGCCACGAACTCTATAACCAGCTCTTCACCATGCACGGCACGGTGATGATGTTTCTGTTCGCGGTGCCGGCCGTCGAAGCCGTGGCCGTGCTGCTGCTCCCCAACATGCTGGGCGCGCGCGACCTGCCGTTTCCACGGCTGTCGGCCTATGCCTACTGGGCTTACGCGATCGGCGGGCTGGTGTTCTTCTGCAGCATCTTCGTGGGGTTGGCGCCCGACGGCGGCTGGTTCATGTATCCGCCGCTGACCAGCACCCAGTACTCGCCCGCAGTGAACGCGGACCTGTGGCTGCTGGGCATCGGCTTCATCGAGATTTCGGCAATTGCCGGCGCCATCGAGTTGGCCATCGGCATCCTGCGCACGCGCGCGCCCGGCATGACGCTCGACAAGATCCCCGTGTTCGCCTGGGTAATGCTGGTGTTCTGCGGCATGGTGATCATCGCGTTTCCGGCGGTCATCGTGGCGACCGCCCTGCTGGAGCTGGAGCGCGCCTTCGACATGCCGTTCTTCATTGCGCAGCGCGGCGGCGATCCGTTGCTGTGGCAGCACCTGTTCTGGTTCTTCGGCCACCCGGAGGTCTACATCATCTTCCTGCCCGCCGCCGGCATGGTGTCGATGATGATTCCCGCGATGACCGGCACACCGCTTGTCGGCTATCGCCTGGTGGTGCTGGCGGTCGTGTCCACGGGATTTCTGAGCTTCGGGCTGTGGGTGCACCACATGTTCGCCACCGGCATTCCCCAGCTGTCGCTCAGCTTTGCATCGGCCGCGAGCATGGCGGTATCGGTCCCGACCGCCATCCAGATATTCGCCTGGATCGCCACCCTTGCCGCCGCCGTCCGGCTGCGCCCGCTCAAGACGCCGACGCTATTCATCCTGGGATTCTTCTTCGTGTTCGTGATCGGCGGGCTGACGGGTGTGATGGTGGCCGTGATTCCGTTCGACCTGCAGGCGCACGACACCTACTTCGTCGTTGCGCACCTGCATTACGTGCTGTTCGGCGGGATGGTGTTCCCGCTATTCGCGGCGTTCTACTACTGGACGCCCTTCATCAGCGCGCGGCGGTTGTCAGAGCGGCTGGGCCGCTGGGCCTTCTGGCTGATGTTCGTGGGCTTTAACGTCGCGTTCTTTCCGATGCACTTCACGGGGCTGGCCGGCATGCCGCGCCGCGTCTACACCTACGCCGAGAGCCAGGGCCTGGGACCGCTGAACCTGCTGTCGACCGTGGGCGCCTACCTGATCGCCGCCGGGGTGCTCGTCTTCCTGATCGACCTGGCGCGCAACTTCCGGCCGACGATCGACAACAATGCGGGCAACGTCTGGGACGCCGGCACGCTGGAGTGGCTGCCCAGCGGCAGCTACGGGCTGCGCAGCGTGCCTACGGTCACCAGCCGCGAGCCGTTGTGGGATCAGCCCGGCCTCGCGCGGCAGGTCACCGATGGCCAGCACTACCTGCCCAATTCGCCGGCTGGCCTGCGCACCACGCTGGTGACCAGCGCGCTGGACGCCCGGCCCGACTACGTGCTGCCGCTGCCGGGCCCCGCGTGGTCGCCGCTGCTGGCCGCCGTGGGCACTGCGGGATTCTTCCTGCTGCTGACCTTCAAGCTGATGCCGCTGGCGGCAGCGTTTGGTGTGCTGGCCGTCGTCTCGCTGTGGCGCTGGCTGTGGGACGCGGACACCGGTCCGGATTACCCGCCGGTGGAGATTGGCGGCGGCCTGCGGCTGCCCATGATGTGTTCGGGCAGCGCCTCGCATGCGTCGTGGGCGATGGTGCTGCTGCTGATCGTCTGCGCCAGCATCTTTGGCTCGTTGCTGTTCAGCTATCTGTTCCTATGGACCACGAATCCGCAGGCCTGGCCCGCCCCCCGCGCGCTGCCCTCGGCGGGGTGGCCAATGCTGTCGACCGTCATGTTGTTGGCGTCCGGCGCCCTTGCAGCGGCCGCCGGACGGTTGATGACGCAGGACCGGCAAGCCGCGCTGCGTTGGTGCGTCGCAGGCGCGGCGCTGTTGCTGACGGCAGCACCCGCGCTGGACCTGACCGCGCAATGGCAGGCGGGGCTCCGCCCCCAGACCTCTGCCTACACGGCAGCGACTTACGCCGTCGCGGGCCTGCAGGCGCTCTTCGGCGGGATCTCGGCCGTGACGGCCATCTTTACGATGGCGCGGTCGCTCGCCGGACGGCTTAGCCCCAAGCGCCGCGCGGCGTTCGACACCACCCGGGCGATGTTGTTCTACACCGTGGCGCAGGGGCTGATCGCGCTGGCGCTGCTGCACGCCTTTCCGCGGCTGACGGGGTAAGGCATGAAGACGCGCTTCTCGGTCGAACTGCTGTACCTCATCGCCGGCCCGCTGATCTGGCTGGTGCACTTTCTGTTCATCTACGTCGTCAACGCGCTGGCCTGCGCGCGGTCGGCGCTGACCGGCCTGTGGCTTGGACTGCCGGTGTCGTCGTGGATCATCGTGGCCGGTGGCGCGGCGGCATTGGCCGGAATGGCGCTGGCCGCGTGGCGCCAGCGTGCGCGGGTGCGGGCGCAGCATGCGCCGCCATTTCATGCCTGGCTTTGCGCCGCGCTGTGCGGGCTGTCGGCCGTGGCCGTCGTCTGGGAAACGCTGCCGGTATTCCTGATGGCGGCGTGTCTTTGAAACAATGCACGGCCGCCCGCTGCAGCGCTGGTGCTATTCCGCCCACTCCGGGTCACCCGTGAAGACCACCGTCAGCCAGCGATCGGGGCTGTCCGCGCCAAGCGCCTCCCCAATCTCATCACGCAGCCCATCCCACGCCTCGATGCCCCGCGCCGGCGTGTCGGCCGGCACGATGAAATACAACTCGATTTCCTGCGACCGGCCAACCTTTGCGACGTACGCGCGGTACGACGCGAAGCCATGGCGCTGCACAAAGGCCTGCGCCACCGAGTCCACGTGCTGTTTCAGGTCGGCCGGCGTGACCAGCAGCATCTCGGACAACGCCTGGCGGATGACCGACAACGGCAAGGGGATGATCACCGCGCACACCACGGCCAGCACGGCCGGGTCGATGTAGGGCGAAATCCATTCCCAGCGGGTGCCCTGCACGCCAAACCCGATGCAGAACGCCACCAGCAGCGCGGCCGTGATGCTGGCCGACATGATCCAGCCCTTCAGGTCCATATGCAGGAATGCCGACCGGATCCGCCGGTTGGCGCGCGCCTCGGCCAGCGCGATTGCCACGCAGGCGGTCAGCGTAAGCACGGCGTAAATGAGCGCCAGGCCAAACTCCAGATCGCGCCCGCCTTTGAGCAGACTGCTGATCGCGTTGATAAGCGCATAGATCGCCACACCGCTGAGCAATATGCCGTTCAGGGCGAGCACCATGGGTTCCAGATGCCAGAACCCCATCGTGAAGCGCTCTCGCAGCTTGCGCGGCAGTTGCCGGGACGTGGCGTAAGACGTGATGAGCCGCACGACCACCAGCGACAGCGCGCTCATGCTGGCGTCTACCAGCGAATAGACACCATCGAAGACGATGGAAAACGATCCCGAGGCCAAGCCAAAGCCGATACCGATGGCGGCGATGCACAGTGTGACCGCGATGGATATCCGCAACACGCCCTGCTCCGAGCGCAGGTCGAACAATGCCGTTCGTGAGGTCATGCTTCCTCCGTGGGGGACTGATCTGGCGACACGATAACCGTATAGATCTGCGGGCGGTGCATGGCTGGGTTCGACGGAACCCATGGGAGGCGGAAGATTCTTCTGGCGTTACCTACCAAACGTAGGATACGATTCGTAGGCTACGTTTGGTAGGTTAAATCTTCCGATCAAAGGAATTCGCCATGCATGCGCTCATCGTTGTTGCTCATCCCGACCCGGCGTCCCTGACGCACGCCATCGCCAAGCACGTCGCGAAAGGGGTTGCGCAGGCAGGCCCGCAGTCGGGGCCGCCGCATTCTTTCGAGGTGGCGGATCTGGCCGCTGAAGGCTTCGACCCGCGCTTCACCCAGGCTGACGTGGACCTGCACCTGACCCGTTCCAACCCGCCCGCGGACGTGACTGCCGAACACGCGCGCCTGGATCGCGCCGATGCGCTGGTGCTGGTGTATCCCGTCCATTGGTGGTCGTTTCCCGCCTTGATGAAGGGCTGGATCGACCGCGTCTTCACCAATGGCTGGGCCTACGACGCCCCTCCCGACGGCAAGGTCGTCAAACGCCTGCAGCGGCTGCAGGTGCATCTGGTCGCCAGCGGCGGCGCCGATATGCGCACCTATGCCCGGCACGGCTATTTCGGCGCGATGAAGACGCAAATTGATCACGGTATCTTCGGCTACTGCGGCGCGCGCGTGGCAACATCCGATCTGCTGGTGGCGTCCGACGCTGGATACCCCGAAGCGCACCTGACCGCCGCGCAGGCCATCGGCCAGCGGATCTTTGCCCCGCAGCCGTGAGTTTGACCTCGAAGAGACCCTTGATGACGTCCCCATCCGTCCCCTCTCCCCGCCGCCGTATGTCCAAGGACGCGCGGCAACGCCAGCTCATAGACGTGTCTTGGGCGCTGATCCGCGATGAAGGCACGGACGCGCTGACGCTGGGCCGGCTTGCTGAGCAGGCCGGCGTGTCCAAGCCGGTCGTCTATGACCACTTCGGCACCCGAAACGGGCTGCTGGCGGCGCTATATCAAGATTTCGACCAACGCCAGACCGCGATCATCGACGATGCCATCGCCGCCAGCAAATCCACGCTGCAAGACAAGGCAGACGTGATCGCGACCCGGTACGTGGAATGCGTGTCGGCGCAGGGGCGCGAAATCCCCGGCGTGCTGGCTGCGTTGAATGGCTCACCGGAACTGGCCGCGGTAAAGACGCAATATCAGCACGCGTTCATCAGGAAATGCCAGGACATCCTGGCGCCGTTCGCCGGCTCCCCGGGCGTTTCCTTGGCCAGTCTGTGGGGCATGCTGGGCGCGGCCGACGCGCTCTCGCAGGCGGCGGTCGCAAGCGAGATCACGCAGCAAGCCGCGCGGGACGAGTTGTTCCGGATCATTGTGGACATGGTGAAACACGCCCGCCCCCCGGACAAATAAGGTTTGGCCTGCCCTATTATTTTGTTGCGGTGACCACATGCGCCTGGATCTTTCCTGTGATCGCTCCGGCGCCATAGCGGTCGGCCAGGGCCTGCGCCGCCCTCTCCGTGGCGGTCAGCAGCAGGCTCGCGTCGCGCGCTTCAATTTCGTTGCGCAGGGGCGTGCCCTGGCAGTAGGCGGTTGCCGCTTCCTGGGCGGATGGCGCACGGCTGACTTCCTCATGCGTCTCGATCTCCACGTCGTCAAAGCCCGCCCCGCGCAGGTCATCCTGGATCCGTGCCTTGTCGTAGTAACCATGAGGCGTGCGAGCGATAAAGACCGGTGGGTTCTCCGGAAACATTTCAGCGACCGCCTGTGCGACAACGGCAGCGAATTCATTCTCTTCAACGCTGTCCCACACGCTGAAGACAAAGCGCCCGCCGGGCTGCAGCACCCGGCGCGCCTCGGCATAGGCGCCTATTCGGTCAGGAAAAAACATCGCGCCAAACTGGCAGCACACGACGTCAAAGGTTTCGTCTTCGAACGGCAGATGCATGGCATCCGCCTGCCGCCATTCGACATGACTGCCCTCCGCCTGGCGGGCGGCTGCGTAATCGAGCATGGGTTGATTGAGGTCAGTCGCCACATAGCGCGTCGCGGCGCCCAGGCGCGGCGCCAGCTCCCGTGTGACCGCGCCGCTGCCCGCCGCCGTCTCCAGCACCGCGTGCGGCGAAAAGCCTGCGACTCGCACCGCCATACCTGTCGCGTAGGGCGCGAAGATCATGGGGACCATCAGGGTGTCGTACAGCTTCGGAATCGAACCAGTAAATGCCTTGTCGATATCGGTCATGGTGCTACTCCTTGAACACGCCGGCAGCCATCAGCGCGCCGGCCTATGGAGAGTCGATTGTGCGAGCAAGATTGCCGCCCACGGCCTGCACGGCCTCGATCAAGTGTGCAGGATTGGGCTTGGCCGCAGTCACCGCGTCGATGCCTACCACGCCGTCGAACAAACCTGCCATGTGCAGCTTGGTTAAAAGGCTGCGAGACAGGCCGGTGGGCTTGTTGGTGCACACGACCAACGTGGCGCCCGCCGAGCGGAGCGTTTTCAAGGCCTCGATTGCCCCGGGGAACGGCCTAGTCTCATCCGCGATATGGTCACTGTAGTAGGCGATGAAGCCGCCAAACAACGCGGCCGCGCGCGCCGCCGGTTCGGGCTCGCCAGCGCTTCGCAGGCCGAATTCCAACAGCCACCGGGCGCCTCGGCTGACAAACGGCCGGCCCCGCTCATAGGGCAAGGGCCGATAGCCGTGCGCGATCAACACGGCATTCACCGATCCGATCAGGTCGGGGGCAGACTCGACCAGCGTTCCGTCGAGATCGAAAGCGATGGTGGCCCCTTCCAGGGCGAGGAGATCGGTCATGAGCGGCAGCTCCGCTTCGGGTCTGGCGGTCGACCTGACCCAAATACATAGCTTAGCGCTGAGCGGCCCCGCCCACACTAGCGGCGTATCCCTCGCCCACGCCAACCGACGCCCGCACGGGCGATTCAGGTGCTGAAGGCACGCCGCCTGATCCGCGGCGCGCCTTCAGCGAGCGTCGTTTTACTCGACCGACGCGCCCGATTTCTTCACGACTTCCCCCCAGCGCGGAATCTCGGTAGCCATCAGATCCCGCAGCTCATCCGGCGTGCTGCCGACCAGTTCCATGCCCATGGTCTTGCCCAGCTTCTCCTGCACGTCGGGCTCCTTCAGGATCAGGGCGATTTCGGCTGCAAGCTTGTCCAGGATGGGCTTGGGCGTGCCCTTGGGCGCGTACACCGCCTGCCAGGAGGCCATCTGGAAGCCCGGCACGCCGGCTTCCTGCATGGTCGGGACCTCCGGCGCGAGCGCGATGCGGTCCTTGGTGGTGACGGCCAGCAGCTTGAGCTTGCCGGTCTGCAGCAGCGGCAGCGCCGCGGTCATCTGGTCGAACATGAACGTCACCGCGCCGGACGACACGTCCACCATGGCGGGCGGCGTGCCCTTGTACGGCACGTGCGTGAGCGGCACGCCGATCATGCCGGCGAACAGCTCACCGGCCAGGTGCGTCGAGGTGCCGGCCCCCGAAGACGCGAACGTGCGCTTGGTGGGATCGCGCTTGAGCAGCGCGATCAGGTCGGCCACCGAGTTCACGCCCAGATTCGGGTCCACCAGCAGCACGTTGGGCAGGAAGGCAATCAGCGACACCGGTTCGAAGTCTTTAACCGGGTCGTACTTCAGGTTCTTGTACAGGCTGGCGTTGATGGCATGGGTGCTGATCGTGCCGCCGAACAGGGTGTAGCCGTCGGGCGGCGCCTTGGCGACGTAGGTGGCGCCGATGCCGCCGGCGGCGCCCGGCTTGTTTTCCACGACGACGTTCTGTTTCAGGCGGTCGCCCAGCTTCTGGGCCAGAACGCGGCCCACCACGTCGGTCGAACCGCCCACGGTGAACGGCACCACATAGGAAATCGGCTTTTGCGTGGGCCAGTCGGCGGCGCTGGCGGGCAACGCCAGCGTCCCGAAGACCGCGCCGGCCAGAAGCGCGGCAAGCGCGCCACGTCGTTGCGTGTTCATGAGTTGTCTCCTGCCTTGTTTTATAGGTATGTGTGGGGTGCCGGCAGCGCCGGCGGCAAGGCTCAGCGGCCCTGTTCTTTGCGCCAGGCGGCGAATTTGTCCTTCGTGCCCGGATCGGTGGGCGGGTACAGGCCCAGGATGGACGCGCCGCCTTGCACCTGGCTGGTCACGAAGTCCTCGAAGGCGGTCATCTCGACGGCTTCCAGGGCGATCTCGTCGGCCAGGTGCGCCGGAATCACCACCACGCCTTCCCGGTCGCCCACGACGATGTCGCCCGGCCACACGGCCACGTCGCCGCACCCGATGGGCGCATTGATGTCCAGCGCCTGATGCAACGTCAGGTTGGTGGGTGCGGACGGACGCTGGTGATAGGCGGGATAGCCCATCTCGGCAATTTCCGGCGAATCGCGGAAGCCCCCGTCGGTGACCACGCCCGCCACGCCGCGCTTCATCAGGCGGGTGACCAGAATGGAGCCTGCGGACGCGGCGCGCGCGTCCTTGCGGCTGTCGATGACGAAGACCGCGCCTTCCGGGCAGGTCTCAACCGCGGCGCGCTGCGGATGCGCACGGTCTTCGAACACCTTGATCGTGTTCAGGTCTTCGCGCGCGGGGATGTAGCGCAGCGTGAAGGCCGGGCCGACCATGTTGGGCAGGTTGGCGTTCAACGGGCGCACGTCCTGGATGAACTGGTTGCGCAGGCCACGTTTGAACAGGGCCGTGCACAGGGTGGCGGTGCTGACACCGGCCAGCCGGGCGCGGGTTTCGGGATTCATTTGGGACACGATGGCTCCGGGTATTTGATCGGATGTTCAGAAATGACGGGAATCAGAAGATGGCGGGCTCGGGCACGGGCGCGCCGAACTCCGTTTCCAGGAAATCGAGGTCGCAGCCGTCGTTGGCCTGCAGGATGTGCTTGGAATACATCCAGCCGTAACCACGCTCGTAGCGCTTGGGCGGCGGCGTCCAGGCGGCGCGGCGCGCGGCCAGTTCCTCGTCGCTGATGTTCAGGTTGATGGTGCGGGCGGGCACGTCCACGGTGATCGTGTCGCCGGTCTTGACCAGCGCCAGCGGGCCGCCGATATAGCTTTCGGGCGCGACGTGCAGGATGCAGGCGCCATAGCTCGTGCCGCTCATGCGCGCATCCGACAGGCGCAGCATGTCGCGCACGCCCTGCTTGACCAGCTTGGTGGGGATCGGCAGCATGCCCCACTCCGGCATGCCCGGACCGCCCTGCGGACCCGCGTTGCGCAGGATCATGATGTGGTCGGCGGTGACGTCCAGGTTCTCGTCCTCGACGGCGGCCTTCATGCTGGGATAGTCGTCAAAGACCAGCGCGGGGCCGGTGTGCCGCAGGTATTGCGGGGCGCACGCGCTGGGCTTGATGACGCAGCCGTCGGGCGCGATGTTGCCGCGCAGCACGGCCAACGCACCTTCGTCGTAGATCGCCTCGTCCAGCTTGCGGATCACGTCGTCGTTGTAGACCTCGGCACCCGCAATGTTCTCGCCCAGCGTCTTGCCGGTAACCGTCATGGCCGACAGGTCCAGGTGGTCGTTCTGCAACCGCGACATCAGCGCCGGCAGGCCGCCCGCGTAGTAGAAGTCTTCCATCAGATAGGTGTCGCCGCTGGGCCGGATGTTGGCGATGACGGGCACCTTGCGGCTGGCTGCGTCGAAGTCGTCCAGGCCCACGGCGCAGCCCGCCCGGCGCGACATGGCGACCAGGTGGATGATGGCGTTGGTGGAACAGCCCATCGCCATGGCGACGTTGATGGCGTTCTTGAAGGATGCGACGCTCAGGATGCGCTGCGGCGTCAGGTCATCCCAGACCATCTCGACCACGCGCCGGCCGCACTCCGCCGACATGCGCATATGGTTGACGTCAGCCGCCGGAATGGACGAGGCGCCGGGCAGCGTCATGCCAATGGCCTCGGCGATGGCGGTCATGGTGCTGGCGGTGCCCATCGTCATGCAGGTGCCGTAGCTGCGGGCGATGCCGCCCTCTACTTCCGTCCACTGTTCCTGCGTGATCTTGCCGGCGCGGCGTTCGTCCCAGAGCTTCCAGGCGTCTGACCCGGAGCCCAGGATCTTGCCCTTCCAGTTTCCGCGCAGCATGGGGCCGGCGGGCACGTAGACGCACGGCAGGCCGGCGCTGATGGCGCCCATGATGAGTCCGGGCGTGGTCTTGTCGCAGCCGCCCATCAGGACGGCCCCGTCCACCGGGTGGCTGCGCAACAGCTCCTCGGTCTCCATGGCCAGGAAGTTGCGGTAGAGCATGGTGGTCGGCTTGACGAAGGACTCCGACACGGAGATTGCGGGCAGCTCCACCGGAAAACCGCCCGCCTGGAACACACCGCGCTTCACGTCTTCGACGCGCTGCTTGAAATGGCTGTGACAGGGGTTCAGGTCGGACCAGGTGTTGATGATGGCAATGACGGGGCGACCGGCCCAATCGTCGGGGCCGTAGCCCATCTGCATCATGCGGGAACGGTGGCCGAAGGATCGCAGATCGTCCTTGGCCATCCAGGCAGCGCTGCGCAAGCTTTCGTAGGTGCGTTTCATGGGGATACGAGGGATGCGGAGTAAGAGTCAAAGCATTTAAACACTAATACATTAGTGCGTCAGCTAGGTGAAAACCCGCTACACTGCGGCATTCGCCATCCGCCCATTCCTGCGCGGAACCTCGACATGTTTACTCGATGCAAAGCCAGAAGCTCAGACTGGATCGCTCCCGCCACGCGGCCCCCCAGGTTTTCGAACACCTGCGGCGCCAGATCATTTCGCTCGAACTCGTACCTGGCGCACCGCTATCGCGCGTCACCCTGGCCGAATGCTACGGTCTGAGCCAGACGCCCATCCGCGATGCGCTCATGCGGCTGGCCGAGGAAGCCCTGGTCGAAATCTACCCGCAGCACACCACGGTGGTCAGCCGCGTCGACATCGCGGCCGCCCGGCAGGCGCATTTCCTGCGGCGCTCGCTGGAACTGGAAATCGTCCATGTGCTCGCGCAGAGGCCTGACCCGATGCTGCTCCAGCGCCTGCAGGCCTCCATCGACCTGCAGCGCGCCGCCCACGCCACCGGCGAATACCAGCAATTCATCAACGCGGACCAGGCGTTTCACCGCGACATGCACGAAGCCGCCGGCGTAGCCAGCCTGTGGGAAATGGCGCAGCGCTACAGCGGCCACCTGGATCGGCTGCGGCGGTTGCATCTGCCGGAAGCCGGCAAGGCGGAACGCATCCTGGACGATCATCAGCGGCTGGTGGACGCCATCGCCGCGCAGGATCCTGCCCGGGCGCAACAGGTGCTGCGCGAGCACCTGTCGGGCACGCTCAGCCAGGTGGCTGAAATCTGCAAGCGTTATCCGGAATATGTGGTGACCGATTAGCCGAGGGCGCGCTGCGGCTGAAGGATGAACCAACGGCCGATTGGCGGACGCCTGCTAGCGAACGCGGCGGCGTGCCGCTATCTCGGACTCAATCCAGCGGGTACCGCTGAATGACGGTCTTGCCGTTGCGTTCCGCAAGCGACAGCAAGGCGTCGCCGGTCTGGTCTAGGCCCAGCAGCCCGCGCTCCTGCTCGTGCGACAACTGGAATGGCCGCCACGACCTGCCCTTGTCGCGGCTGTAGAAATAGGTCTTCGTGTATTCGTTGCCCGAGAACAGCTGTTCGGCGTAGGTCTTGATGACCCACGCATTGCGCCCGAACCACGCCTGCCCGATCCACGACGCCGCGCCGCGCACGTCCGGCGAGCGTGATCGCTTCACCCAGGACATCCCGGTCTTGTCCAGTTGGTAGATGGTGTCGCCTTCGGTTTCGAAGACGGGTTGATCGCGCGTCAGCAGCGCATGGGCGTCCTGGGCGGGCACCCTGGCAACGTCCGGCGTAATGCGGAACGCGGGCGACGCGCCTTCCTGGAATTGCACTTCGAAGCGGCGCGTCTCGATCAATTCAGGCGCGTCCCGGCCTTCCGGCCGCACGCGGGTGCGCCAGCTCCAACCCACCGCGCGCGTGTCGTCCAGCGGGTAGAGCGACCAGCCATAGCCCAATTGCTCCGTGCCGTACGCCTTGCGATCCCGCTCCGCCAACTCGGCGAACTTGCGTTCGAACGCGGCCGAATCCGGCCACACCTGCTCTTTCAGCCGCGTCGCCGACCAGCGCTTGGCGCCGTCGCAGCTATGCAGCAGGCGCACGCCCGTCTCGTGGTTTTCCAGGGCAATGGCCAGCCGGTCGGTGAGAAAGGCCGTGTGCAATTGCGGCACGCCCAGCGTCACGTCGGGATCGTAGGTCCACGTCACGCCCAGGTCGTCGGAACGCAGCGCATCCCAGGCTGCGGGCTGGTCGCCTTCGCCCGGACTGCGCAGGGTGCTGGTGATCAGATACAGCGGCTCGCCGCCGGGCGCACCGATCAAGGTTACGCCGGTATCGCCGCTGATGGAGCCCAGTAGCTCGAATACGCCAGTGCCCCGTCCTCCGTAGATCAGGTTGCGCGTATCGGTGGTGGACCGGCCGGTCTGCAGCATGGTCAAGGCCAGATCGCCGTGGCCATGCGCCATGGCGGTGATGGCGCCGGTCTGGGCGAGCTGGATCCGCTGCTTTTGCAGCCTGTCTTTCAACGCCGGGATCTGCGTGTCCAGCACGGGCGCCTGCGCCAGGCCGTCAATGTCCTTGGCGGTGACCAGAAGCTGGCCGGTCAGCAATTGGCGTTCGCCGTAACGCTGGATGGCCACGCGCGAGTACGACGCCAGCGCCGGGCCGTTGAGTTCACCCACGACCTCGCTGCGCGGCAGCGGATCGCCCATCGGGATGATCTGGTAGATGCCGCGCGCCAGCACGGCGGCGGTGATGACCGCCAGGCCAGCGGCCACGAGTCTGATGGTCTTGGGTCCAGGCATGCCGGGCATAATGCCAGCCCCCCACGCCGCCAGCCACATTTATCGAACGGACGGAACTATAGCGCGTTGCGCCCGGTTCTCTATACTGGCGTAACGCATGCTCACGTCTTACCGGACGCGCGCCCCTGCCCCGACACCACGGAATCGCCCATGACCGCAAGGCCTCCTTCTGCCCTCCTCGCCCTGGCCCTGTTTGTCGGGGCGAGCGGCGGCCCGATGGCGCATGGCGCCGCCGCCAACGATCCGGCCTGGGTGCCGGTCGACCCGCAGACGATGCCGGGCGTGTTCTACGACAGCAACTCCATCCGCACCGTGTCCGAAAGCCCAACGGTTCGCGCGGTGACGGTGGCCTGGTTCTACGCGCAGCCGCGAATCTCCGAGGCCAATGGCCAATCCTACGGCTCGGTGACCCAGCCGGTGACGCTGAACTGCGCCGCCGACACCTATACCGTCACCCAGGTTCTGCACCACGCGGGCAACGACGCCACCGGGGCGATCGTGGAATCCATTCCGGTGGCGGGCATCCGCAACGCGCCCGTCACGCGCGACCCGGTGCAGCGGCGGCTGCGGGACCTGGTGTGCGCGGCAAACGGCAAAAGCGCACGCAAGTAGCGGGTCGCAAACGGGTAGCCACCCCGGGGCGCTACTGCCCGCGCCAGTAGCGGTACAACGCCCGGGCGCCGGCGTCCAGCAGGAACCCCAGCATGCCGATCATCAGCACCATCGCCATCAGTTCCGAATACGCCAGCCGGTCGCGGGTGTCCAGGATGAAGTACCCCATGCCGGCCGACACGCCCAGCATCTCGCACGGGACCAGCACAATCCACAGGATGCCGATCGCCAGCCGCACGCCGGTCAGGATGTGACCCATCACGCCAGGCAGGATGACGCTGCGCAGCGTCTCCCAGCGGGTCGCTGCCACGCTCTGCGCCAATTGCAGCCAGCGCGGATCAAGCTGCTGCACGCCGGCAGCCGTGTTCAGCACGATCGGCCAGACCGCCGCGAACGCCAGCAGGAAGTAGACGGGATCGTCCCCAACGCCAAACACCATGACCGCGATCGGCATCCACGACAGCGGCGAGATCATGCGCAGGAATTGCATGGCGGGCGACGCGGCCGCCTCCAGCCGTCGCCAGCTGCCGATCGCCAGACCCAGCGGCACGCCGATCGCCAAGGCCAGCCCCAAGCCCACCGCGATGCGCCGCAGGCTGACCAGGATGTGGTGCGGCAGGTCCGAGCCCGACAGCAATTCGCCCAGGCTGACGAAGGTGGGTCCGGGCGCGAAGCGCCGGGCCATGCCGCCCGCCGGCGCCAGGACTTCCGTGCCCAGCCACCACAGCGTCAACAGGAGCGCCAACCCGCCCAGGCCGAGCGCATAGCGCGCGCCCAGGCCCAGGCCAGCCGCCCTCGTGCGACGGGAAGGCACCGCCGCCTGCCGCTGCACCTCGGGCGGCGCCTGCGCCACGGACTCGCGCCCCGTCACGCCTGCACCAGCTCGGTTCGGCTGTAAGCGTCGGGAAAGCCGAAACGCGTCAGGCCACCGGCCGATTCGATTGCCCGCCGGACATAGCGATCGTCTACCAGTTCGGCCGCCGCACGCGCCGGATCCAGGTCAGCCAGAAATCCGCGGTCCGCCTCGATCAGCGTGTCGCGCAGCCGCCGCACCAGTTCCTCGGTGTAGCTGGGAAACGGATACGGCTGGAAGTCGATGCGGCGTTCGTCCCAATCGGCATGCCGGATCGCGCCGCTGGCCAGGTACTGCTCGCGGTCCTCGGGCGGCGGCGCCAGCACCTTGGACAACGCCGGCAGCGTGTGCGGGGTGTAGCGGTTGATGCCCTCCTTGGACAGCAGCCGCGCCGTTTCGGCACGGTTGTCGCGGATCCAGAGCTGCGCCTGCACGATGGCATCCACCACCTTCTGCGACCATTCCGGCCGCTGCGTGAGGTCCCGCTCGTGCATGAAGACGACGCAGCACGCATGGTTGCGCCAGATGTCGCCGGTGAAGCGCAGCACCTTGCCCACGCCCAGGGTCTCGGCGGCTGCGTTGAACGGCTCGGCCACGATGTAGCCCGCAATGCGCTGCTGCGCCAAAGCGGGCGGCATGTCCGCGGGCGCCATGACGACGAGGTTCACTTCGTTGGCGGCCGGCGCGCCGTCCTTGCGCGCCACCGGCGTCAGGCCGTTTTCACGCAGCAGGTACTGCAGCATGACGTTGTGGATGGAATACCAGAACGGGATTGCCACCGTCTTGCCGCCCAGTTCCTTCACGCTGTTGACGGCGGGCGCCACGGTCAGCCCCGATCCACCGACGTGATTCCAGGCCACCACCTTCGCGGGCACCTTGCTGCCAAAGCGCGCCCACACCGTCATCGGCGACAGCAGATGCACCACGTTCACCTGACCCGAGATGAAGGCTTCGATCACCTGCGCCCAACTGCGCAGCAGCACGGGCTTTTCGGCCTTGACGCCCGCCTTGTCGAACAAGCCATTGTTGTGCGCCACAAGCAGCGGCGCGGCGTCGGTGATGGGCAGGTAGCCGATGCGCACGGGCGCGTCGGGCTCGGATTGCGCCCGGGCATTGAAGGCCGACAGCAAAGATGCGGCGCCGCCGGCGGTCAGCAGGGCCGAGAGTTTCAACCAGTCGCGACGCGACATGTGTTCAAGGCACATCAGAAAGCTCCTAGCGAGGTGGGTCAGGCGGGCACGGCAGCGCCGCGCGAGGTTCGCAGCGCAGCGCGCAGGCGAGTCAGGATCTCCAGGCGCAGCGCGCCCATTTCCGGCAACAGATCGGCGCGCGGCTGGGGCAGGTCCACCTGCCACACGCCCAGGATGCGCCCGGGCGTGCCGCCCAGCAGCACGATGCGGTCGGCCAGCAGCAGCGCTTCGTCGATGTCGTGCGTGATCAGGACGGCCGCGGTCTGGAAGTCGGCGACCACCTTGCGCAGCAGTTCCTGCATGTCGCCGCGCGTGACCTCGTCCAGTGCGCCAAAGGGTTCGTCCAGCAGCAGCACCGACGGCTGGCGCGCCAGGCATCGCGCCAGCGCCGTGCGCTGCGCCATGCCGCCCGACAATTGCGCCGGACGCAGATGCCGCGCATGCGCCAGTCCCACTTCGTCGATGGCCTGCGCCACGCGCGCGCGGCGCTGCGCATCTGTCAGCACCGGCTGATGCTTGAAATCCAGTCCGAAAGCGACATTGCGTTCCAGCGACAGCCAGGGCAAGAGGCTCGGATCCTGAAACGCCACCGCCACGCGCGGGTGCACACCGGTGAGCGGCGCGCCTTCCATCAGCAGCGTCCCGGCGGTGGCGGGCTGCAGGCCGGCCAGGACGCGCAGCAGGCTGGATTTGC
>NZ_DIEJ01000268.1:0-231 GCF_002418565.1 Achromobacter sp. UBA5777
GGCGGTCAGGCCGCAGGCGCCCGCGCCGATGATGGCGACCGGCACGTGCATGGCGTCCGCGCCGGGCGCGACGCCCCGTCTGACGATTGGCGCACTCACGACTTCAACCTGTCCAGCACGTCCTGGCACGAAACCACTTCCGCGACCGTGCGCAGGTCAGCCAGCGCGGCCTCGTGCATTGCAGGGGTGGGCGCGGCGCAGCCGTCGGCCAGCACCGTCACGTGATAGTCG
>NZ_DIEJ01000268.1:403-4654 GCF_002418565.1 Achromobacter sp. UBA5777
CGCGACCTTCCAGACCGACACGTCGACCAGCCCGTCCAGCTCGGCCACGTTGGCCTGCCCTGTTGAGCCGGCCACGAAGTCGCCGCGGCGCAGGAACGGGCGCAATTGCTTGAGGTGCGGCGAGATCATGGGCTCGCCGTGCGCGTCGGGCCACAGCGTGAACTGGCTGGCGGCCACGAAGCCGCCCTGCCCCTTCAGCGCGTGGGCCACGGGCGCCACGCGCGCCGGCAAGGCTCTGGCCTGCGGGCTGACCGCGCCGCCGCGGTCATAGGCGCCGCCCGGCGCCAGGAAGTCGTTCTGCAGGTCGATGATGACCAGCGCGGTCGTGCGGGGATCGAAGGCGTGCATGGCGGGCTCCTACGATGCGGTGCGGGCGATGAGCATGTTGCCCAGGGAATCGACGCGGCCCGCGAAGCCGGGCTCGATCCAGATGGTGGTGTCCGGCTGCTCGAGAATGGCGGGCCCCGCCACCTCGGCGCCCACCGGCAGATCCAGGCGCGCGTAGCGCACGGCGTCGTGCCATTGCCCGGCGTGAAAGACCCGCTGAGTGCCCAGCGCATCGGGCATGGCAGTACTGGTCGGCGCCAGCAAGGCCAGATCGAACTTGGGGCGCTGGCCGATGCGGGCATAGCGCAGATTCAGGATGCGGACCGGAATGCCGGTCAGGCTGCGGCCGAAGGCGGCCTGGTAGGCGCGGTCGAATGCGGCGGCGATGCCGTCGCGGGTGAGGTCCGCCCGGCCCACTTCCACGCGCACGGTGTGGCTCTGGCCCACGTACAGCATGTCGAGTTCAATACTTTCGCGGATGCCCTCGAAGGACACGCCCGCCGAATCCAGACGCGCCTGGCACGCGTCCGCCAGCCCGTCGATGCGGGCCAGCAGGTCGGCCGCATCCAGCGCGTTCAGCGCCACATTCAGGGTCTGGACGCCGTCGTGGCGCATGTCGGCCATGACGCAGCCCAGCGCCGAAGTCACGCCCGGATAGCGCGGGACGATGCCGTGGGCGGCGTCCACCTCGTTCATCATGGCGCACACGTGCAGCGCGCCGCCGCCGCCGAAGGGCATGTAGGCGAACTTGCGCGGATCGTGGCCCCGTTCGATGGAGACGACGCGGATCGCGCCCGCCATCTTGGCGTTGGCCACGGTCAGGATGGCCTCCGCCGCGGCGTGGACGTCCAGGCCCAGCGGGCGCGCGACGTGCTCGTCAATGGCGGCGCGCGCCAATTCAACGTCCATCTTGGCCAGGAGGCCGCCACCCAGCGGACGTTCCGCAGCGATGCGGCCGAGCAGCACGTTGGCGTCGGTGACCGTGGGACGGGTGTTGCCGCGGCCGTAGCAAGCCGGGCCGGGAATGCTGCCCGCGGATTCCGGGCCGACCTGCAGCAGGCCGCCGGCGTCCACGCTTGCGATCGAGCCGCCGCCCGCGCCGATGGTTTCGATCTGGATCATCGGGGCGCGCACGACCATGCCGAAGTCGATGGCGGTCTGCGCCGACAGCGAGGCCTCGCCCTCGGCCACCAGCGACACGTCGAACGAGGTGCCCCCCATGTCGCCCGTGACCACGTTGGGAAAGCCCGCGGCGCGCGCGATGGCCGCGCAGGCGATGACGCCGGCCGCAGGACCCGACAACGCGGTTCGCACAGGCACGTCGCACGCCGTCTGGCGCGACATGACGCCGCCATTGCTTTGCACCACCAGCAGCTCGCCTTCGAAGCCGTGCTGCTGCAGGTCCGATTCCAGCCGCGTCAGGTAGCTGCCCACCACGGGCTGCAGCGCCGCGTTCAGCACGGCCGTCGAGCAGCGCTCGAATTCACGGATCTCGGGCAGCACCTCGGTCGCAGCGGTGACGTTGCCGTTGGGCCAGATCGACCGCACGCGGGCCGCAGCCTGGGCCTCGTTCACCGGGTTGGCGTAGGCGTTGACGAAGAAGACGCAGACCGCGTCGCAGCCCGCTTCCAGCAGCGCGCGCGCGGCGGCCTCGACCTGGTCCAGATCCACGGGCGTGTGCAGCGCGCCATCGGCCAGCACGCGCTCGCGCACTTCGAGCCGCAGGTCGCGCGGCACCACGGGTTCATAGTTGCCGCGCAGGCCCCACGTTTGCGGCCGGTCGCGCCGGCGCATTTCCAGCACGTCGCGAAAGCCTTCGGTCGTGATGATGCCGGTGCGCGCCACCTTGCGTTCGAGTAGCGCATTGGTACCCACGGTGGTGCCGTGCACGATGGTCGCGATATCGCCCGCGCCGTCGGCCACCCGCGCGATGCCGTTCATAAAGCCGCGCGCTTCCTCACCGCGGGTCGACGGCACCTTGACCACGCGGGCGCTGCCGCCCGCCTCGTCCAGCACGAACAGATCCGTGAACGTGCCGCCCACGTCCACGCCCACCACCAAACCTTGCGCCGCGCTCATGCCGACTGCTCCTTCTGAATGTCGCTGACATAGCCCATCTTGCGGTCATGCTCGCGCGCCGCGGCATCGCGCCGCGCGGGCTCGCCATAGCCGCCTCCGCCCGGCGTTTCCAGGCGCACGCGGTCACCGCGTTGCAGCCGGATGCCCAGCATCTTCGAGCTCATGGGCGGGGACTGCCACTGGCCGTCCTGCTGATAGCGGAAGACGTTGAGCGCCGCCTGGCCGCCGCCCGCGATGCCCTTGGGTGCGCTGCGGCCGCGTTCGCCGAAGATGAAGGCTTCGGCGCTGTCTTCCAGCAATTCGATTTCATAGATGGCGCCCAGGCCGCCCCGGTGCGCGCCGTCGCCCGCCGAGTCCGGCCGCAGCGCCCATTGCGTGAAGCGCACGGGATATGCGGCCTCCAGGATTTCCAGCGGCGGAATGGTGGCGGTGGAGATCGGCGCGTTGCCGTGGCTCAGGCCGTCGCCATCCGAATGCCCGCCGTGGCCGCCGCCAAAGAAGCTGAACATGACCCAGCGCTGGCCCTTGCGGGCGGCGTCGCTGCGATAGCCGGCGATCGACAGCGCGTTGATCGTGCCGTAGGCCTGGGCCATGGCGCGGTCGGGCGCGGCCTGGGCCATGGCGCAGAAGATCACATCGATCATGCGCAAGATGGTTTCGGTGTAACCGCCCACGGGACGCGGGCGGTCGGCCGAGATCACCAGGCCGTCGGGCAGCGTCACGTCCACCGCATCCAGCACGCCGGCGTTGGCCGGCACGTCCGGAAACAGGTGTTTGAGCGCCACATAGCAGGCCGCGATGGCGGTGGCGCGCGAGATGTTGACCGGACCCGCGCACGCCGGCGAGGTGCCGGTGAAGTCCAGCCCCAGCCGGTCGCCGGCGATGGTGAGCTTGAGCGCGATGCGCAGCGGCGCGTCGCGCACGCCGTCGTTGTCCAGCATGTCCTCAAACGCATACTCGCCATCCGGCAGGCGGGCGATGTGGTCACGCATCAGGCGGCGCGCGCGTTCCCGCAGCGTGTCCAGGGATTCCAGCACCGTCGCGTCGCCGTATTCGTCCAGCAGGCCGTCCAGGCGCCGCGCGCCCAGTTCCAGCGCGGCCAGCTGGCCGTTCAGATCGCCCCAAAGGCTGTCGGGCAGACGGGTGTTGGCCTTCAGGATGGCCAGCACGTCCTGGTCCAGCACGCCGGCGCGCACGATGCGCACGGGCGGGATCTGCACGGCTTCCTGCCAGCACTCGGTGGCCGCCGGGTTGTAGTTGCCGGGCACCGCGCCGCCCACGTCGTGCCAATGGGCGGCGGACGCCAGAAAGCAGAACAGCTTGCCGCCGCGAAACACCGGTTTGACAAGCTTGAAGTCGTTGGCGTGCGTGCCGCCCTCGTACGGATCGTTGAACAGCCACACGTCGCCGTCCGTCATGCCGCCGCGCTCGGCCGCGGTCTTGGCCGCCGCCTTCACCGCGAACGCCATCGCGCCGACGAAGACGGGCAGGCCCGACTTGCCCTGGATCAGCGTGGCGCCGGTGGCGGCGTCGTACATGCCGTGGCAGGCGTCATGGGCCTCGGCAATGATGGGGTTGAACGCGCTGCGGTACAGCGTCGCGTCCATTTCGTCGGCGATCTGTTCCAGGCGGCCCTTCAGGACCGCCAGGGTAACGGGGTCAAGCATGATGTTGTTCCTAAGAGGTTTGACGCTGTTTCAGCAAATTCAGCAGTCCGCCGGCCTGCACCATGTCAAGCAAAAAGCCGGGCACGGTCTCGCAGTGCAATTCGGCGGGCGTGCCCCCGGGGCGGCCGATGCGGCCGGCGATGGGGTCGAACGTGATGCCCTCGCCCTCGGCCAGGGT
>NZ_DIEJ01000075.1:0-1734 GCF_002418565.1 Achromobacter sp. UBA5777
CGCCACGGCGACCGCGGCGCCGCCGCTGGAACCGCCGACCGACCGGTCCAGCGCGCGCGGGTTCAACGTGGCGCCGCCGTTGCGGCGGGCCTCGGTGGACGGTCCCATGCACAGTTCCGATACCGTGGTCCGTGCGAATGGGATCAGTCCCGACGCTTCGAAACGCTGGGCCAGCGTCGCGTCGAACGCGTATTCCGTGTCGTCGAACAGCACCGAACCCAGGCTGGACGGAAAGCGCACGCTCGGCAGGCCCGAATCCTTGAGCAGAAAAGGAATGCCGCGGAACAGGCCGCGCTCGGTCCAGCCGCCGGCCAGTTCGCGGCCCGTTTCAGGCTGCACGTAGGTCAGCGCGTTCAATGGCGCGCCGCGTTCTTCGGCCAACTGCAATGCGCATTCCATCAGCTCGGCCGGCGTCACTTGTCCGCGCGCCAGCAGCCCCGCCAACGCCAATCCGTCCTGCCCTTCGTACTCGTCTGTCCGCATGACTTCCCTGCAACCTTGATGCGCCTGGGTGGCCGGCGCGATAGCCCGCATCCGATTCGATGCCCTGCTTTTGCCGCCTACTTTTCAAGTATTTTTTAGCAATACCGATGTAGTTCATAAAAATATTCTAAGCGAGCAACTTCGGGGCGCGCAACGCGCGATGCATCAGGGATTTCCCGCGATGGTGGGCTTGTCGAGGCGTTGGCGCGTTGTGGTGCGGACGGCGGTATTGCCGATCGCAGCGCCGCCCCCAATAATTTCCGCACGCTCGAATTCCCCTCCTCTCATCGGCAAGGAAATACGCTCATGCACATCCTGGTTGCTGGCTTCCAGCACGAGACCAACACTTTCGCGCCCTCCAAGGCGGGCTACGACAACTTCGTGCGCGGCGAAGGCTTTCCCGCCATGGTGCGGGGCGCGGACATGCTGGCGCTGCGCGAGGTCAACATTCCGGCCGGCGGCTTCATCAATGCGGTGGCCGCGGAAGGCCACACGGTGCACACCGTAATTTGGGCCGGCGCCAGCCCGTCCGCCCACGTGACGCGCGATGCCTTCGAGCGCATCGCCGGCGAGATCCTGGACGCGGTGCGGGCGGGCGGCTTTGACGCCGTCTATCTGGACCTGCACGGCGCCATGGTCACGGAGCATCTGGACGACGGCGAAGGCGAACTGCTTGCCCGCGTGCGCGAGATCGTGGGATCGGACGTGCCGGTGGTCGCCAGCCTGGATCTGCACGCGAATGTCACCGCGCAGATGCTGCAAAGCGCCGACGGCCTGGTGGCGTTCCGCACCTATCCGCACGTGGACATGGCCGACACCGGCGTGTTGGCCGCGCGGCTGCTCATGGCGCGCATTCAGGCCGGCGGCAAATGGACCCGCAGCGAACGCCGCCTGCCCTTCCTGATTCCCATCAACGGCATGTGCACGATGCTCGAACCGTCGCAGGGCGTGTATGCGCTGTTGGGCGAGCTGGAGCAGACGCCAGGTGTCGCCTCCGTCTCTTTCGCGCCGGGCTTTCCCGCCGCGGATTTCCCGGAGTGCGGGCCGGTGGTGTGGGCCTACGGCACGGACGCCGCCGCGGTCGAGCAGGTCACGGAATCGCTGTATGCGCGCGTATTGACGCTGGAACCGGAGTGGTCGCCGGACTTTCTGGAACCGGCCGAGGCGGTGCGCCGCGCGCAGACCCTGGCGGCGGGCGCGACGCGGCCCGTCGTCATTGCGGACACGCAGGACAACCCCGGCGCGGGCGGC
>NZ_DIEJ01000075.1:1812-17051 GCF_002418565.1 Achromobacter sp. UBA5777
GTTTGTGGTCGAAGCCTTATCGGACGGCAAGCTGCGCTTTGACGGCCCGATGATGAACGGCATGGACGTCGACCTGGGCGGAACGGCCACGCTGCGGATCGGCGGCGTACGGGTGGTGGTCAGTGCCGGCAAGGCGCAGATGCTGGACCGCAACCTGTTCCGCGTCGGCGGCGTGCAGCCCGAGGAGATGGGGATATTGGTAGTGAAAAGCTCGGTGCATTTCCGGGCCGACTTCCAGCCCATCGCGCACGAGGTGCTGGTGGCCAAGGCACCCGGCCCGATGCAGGCCGATCCCGCGGATCTGCCGTGGACGCGTCTGGCGCCCGGGATGCGGGTGCGGCCGCAGGGGCGGCCGTTCGCGGCGGCGTGAAAACGGCATGGCCGGCGCAAAGGCGCCGGCCATGTTGTCGAAGGCGGCCGCAGTGGCCGCTATCAAGCGGTATTACTTCAGCTTGCCCTGCGGGCTGACGAAGTCTTCCAGCGTCAGACCCTTTTCCTTCAGGATCGCTTCCAGCAGCGGCTGCAGCTTGCCCAGGCTTTCCTGAACGGTCTCGCGCACGGTATCCACGATGACCTGCGTGCTGCGCTCGATCTCGATGTTGACCGCGTCGCCCACCTGCTTGTCCTCGAAGACGGTCATGCGGCGCGTCTCGGGGATCAGCCAGACTTCGAACCAGCCTTCAGCGCGGTTCACTTCCGACACGGTCAGGCTGGCGCCATTGATGGCGATGTAGCCCTTGGCGAACACGTATTTGCGGAACGCCTCGGGGATGCTGAAGCGCATGAGGCGGTTGGTGTCGGAGGACTTCACCATCAGCACCTGCGACGTGAAATCCACGTGGCCCGACAACGGATGGCCGCCGATCTCGGCGCCGTCCTTGGCCGCGCGCTCCACATTCGCGCTGTCGCCTTCGCCATAACTGCCCAGCGTGGTAATCGCCAGGCTTTGCAGCATGACGTCGAACGTGGCCTGATTTTCGGACAGGATCTCCGTGACGGTCAGGCAGACGCCGTCCGTCGACACGCTGGCGCCGATGGCCAGGTCAGTGCAGAAACCAGGGGGGAAATCCAGCGTGAAGGTGCGCAGGCCTTCGCGATCCGCGATCTTGGCGATCTTCGCGGTGCCTTGAACAATACCGGTGAACATACGGATCCTGAATGCGGGGCGGCAGGCCCCGGAAGCAAAACATCAACGTTAACCGATATTTTGCCGGGGGCCTTGCCGTGGGCCGCTGCCGGGATCATTGCCCTGCTCGCGGCCGCCCTGCACGCGGGATCAATGGCGGATCGCGATGGTCTTCAGGCTGGTGAAGCCGTACAGCGCCTCAAAGCCCTTCTCGCGGCCGTAGCCCGACTGGCGCGAACCGCCGAACGGCAGTTCCACGCCGCCGCCCGCGCCGTAGTTGTTGACGAACACCTGGCCGGCGCGCAGCTTGCGGGCCAGGCGCATCTGACGGCCGCCGTCGCGCGTCCACACGCCCGCCACCAGGCCATACAGCGTGCCGTTGGCGATTTCCAGCGCTTCTTCCTCGGTGTCGAACACCATGGCGGCCAGCACCGGACCGAACACTTCTTCCTGCGCCAGGCGGCTGTCCGGCGGCACATCGCGGAACAGGACGGGCGGCTGATAGAAGCCGGCTTCCGGCGTGCCGTCCTTCAGCTTGCCGCGCGCGGCGACCTTCATGCCTTGCGCCTCGGCTTCGGCCAGGAAGCCGCGCACGCGGTCCTGCTGGCGCGCGTTGATCAGCGGACCGACATCCAGGTCTGCCGCCGCCGGGCCGGTCACCGTGGCGGAAAACGCTTCCGACAGGCGCTTGAGCACGGTTTCGTACACGCCGCGCTGGATCAGCACGCGGCTGCCGGCCGAGCACGTCTGGCCGGCGTTCTGGATGATGGCGCCCAGCAGCACCGGCATCGCGGCGTCCAGGTCGGCGTCGTCAAACACGATCTGCGGCGACTTGCCGCCCAGTTCCAGCGTGACGGGCACGTGGTTTTCGGCGGCGGCATGCGCGACCATCTTGCCGGTTTGCGGCGAGCCCGTGAACGAGATGTGGTCGATGCCCGGATGCGCGGACAGCGCGGCGCCGGCCTCATGGCCGTAGCCCGTGACGATGTTCAGCGCGCCGGCAGGCAGGCCGACTTCGGCGGCGATCTCTGCCAGCTTCAAGAGCGACAGGCAGGCGTCTTCGGCGGGCTTGACCACGCAGGCATTGCCCGCGGCCAGTGCCGCGCCGACGCTGCGGCCGAAGATCTGCAGGGGGTAATTCCACGGCACGATGTGGCCGGTGACGCCGTGCGGCTCGCGCACGGTCAGCACGGTGAAGCCCGGCGTGTAGGGAATGGTCTCGCCGTGCAGCTTGTCGACCGCACCGGCGTAGAACTCGAAATAGCGCGCCACGGCGGCGGCATCAGCGCGCGCCTGCTTGATGGGCTTGCCCGTGTCGGCCGATTCCAGCTGCGCCAGTTCCTCCTGGCGGTCAAGCAGCGCGAACGCGATCTTCATCAGCAGGCGGCTGCGGACGGCGGGCGCCATCTGGCCCCACTCGCCTTCAAATGCCTGGCGCGCGGCCTGCACGGCACGGCCGACGTCGGCTTCGTTCGAGCGGGCCAGTTCCTCGAACGGCTTGCCATCGGACGGGTTCAGGACGGGAATGGTTTCACCGGTGGCCGCGGCCACCCATTGGTTGGCGATAAAGTTCTTCTGAGTCACGATGTGCGGAGTAAAGTAGCGGCCGAACGGCCGGTTGGGGGAAGCTGCATGTCTCGGTGCGCTTGCCGGCAGCTGGGCCGGCCGCGCCGCCGGCGCGTCGTGCGCGCGGGCGTTGTGGTTTGAATGGCAAGGTACGGGAGGCCTCCGCAACTTGTCAATTGGAATGACAGCTTTAATCCCAACCTTCAGGATATTTTTCTGGATGATCGGGTTATCCCTAATATTTCAGGGGCTTAGCGGCCCGCCGGTTAGTCATGCCGCATGACAACCCGTCCCTACTTGAAGGAGCGCCCGATGAGCAACGTGCGTGACCCGCAGCTTGAATCGCTGCTGGCCGCGGCCACCCGCCCCCGTCCCGAACTGGACGTGCTGGCCGAGGTGGCGTCCGGCCTGGGCTATGTCCGCGCCGAGCGTTTTGCCGAGCGCGTCTACGAAAGCCTGTTCTATGCGATCGCCACCGGCAAGATCGCCCCCGGCAGCAAGCTGCCGACCGAACTGGAACTGGCCGCGCTCTTTGAAGTGTCGCGGCCCGTCGTGCGCCAGGCGCTGGACCGGCTGCGTGAAGACCAGCTCGTGGACTCGATCCGCGGATCGGGCTCCTACGTGAAGTCCAAACCGGACCTGATGGGCGGCATGCCCGCCGTGGACCCCGCGCGCCGCGTCGGCCACATCCTGGAAGGCCTGGAACTGCGCATGGTGATCGAGCCCGAATGCGCGCACCTGGCCGCGCTGCGCCGCACACCCGAAGACCTGCAGGAAATGGACCGCATGCTGACCGGCTACGAAGAGGCCGACGCATCGGGCGCCATCGCCCACCATCACGACTATGGCTTTCATCGCGCCATTGCCACGGCCACCGGCAACCAGCGCTTCGTGCAGGTGCTCAAGTCGCTGGAATACGACGTGAGCCACGCCGTGAACGTCATGCGCCATCTGGTCCACAGCGAACCCTGGAAGCGCACGCGCGCCGCCATCGACGAACACCGCCACATCTACAAACTGATCCGCGATCAGGATGCCGAGGGCGCGCGCAACGTCATGCGCGCCCATATCGAAAAAGCCCGCAGCCGCATGCTAAATAGCGGCTCGGAACACTGAGCAGGAAGCCGTACCCCATGTCATCGCAACGCCCGCAACTGAACCTGAACCAGCAACTCGTCATCGTCACCGGCGCCAGCCGCGGCCTGGGCGCCGCCATCGCGCAGGCCTTCCTGCGTGAAGGCGCCAATGTCGTCATCAACTATCTGAACAGCGCAGAGCGCGCCGAGGCTCTGGCGGCTTCCGCCCCGGACCGCGCCCTGGCCGTGCAGGCCGACGTGCGCGACCCCGCCGCCGTCGCCGCCCTGGTCGCCCGCGCCAGCCAGCACTTTGGCCAGCCGGTCAGCACCATCGTCAACAACGCCCTGCCCGCCTTCCAGTTCAACGGCGACGCCCGCCCCCACGCCGACACGCTGGACTGGGCGCAGATGAACGCCCAGATCGAAGGCAGCGTGCGCGCAGCGCTCAACACCACGCAGGCCGCCCTGCCCGGCATGCGCGCCGCTGGCGGCGGCCGCATCATCAACGTCGGCACCAACCTGGTCCAGAACCCCGTCGTGCCGTACCACGACTACACCGCCGCCAAGGCCGCGCTGCTTGCCTTTACCCGCACCCTGTCCCACGAACTGGGCGCGGACGGCATCACCGTCAACATGGTGTCCGGCGGCCTGCTGCGCACCACCGACGCCTCGGCCGCCACCCCCGACGCCGTCTTCGACATGATCGCCGCCGGCACCCCGCTGCGCGAAGTCACCACGCCGGAGCAATTCGCCGACGCGGTTCTGTTCTTCGCCAGCCCCTGGTCGCGCGCCGTGACCGGGCAAAACCTGATTGTCGACGGCGGACTGGTGAAGGGTTGATTGCCGCATCCGGGAAGCCCCCCGGATGACGCTAATGCGTCGTGTGTTACGGTGGACCGGCAAATCCACCGCAACCCAGGAGGCAAGATGAAGACACAGATCAGTTATCGAAAGCTCGACGGCAGCGACGGCGTGGCGCTGGTCAATGGCGGGATATCCGACAGCCAGCAAGCAAAGCAGGAACTGGCGAATTGGCTGGACTTGCCGGCGGCGGACGCAGCGGGCGGAAATCCGGACGATGTCGACGGCCGGCTGCGGCGCGGGGGAATCGAGCCGGGATCGGTTGAATTCAATCACATCAGCGAATAGCAAAAGCCAGAACCCCGATTCGCAGGAATCGGGGTTTTTGTTTGTGCGTGTCTGACACCTTGCGGCGGCGGTGGAGCTCCGCTGGCCGGTGTCAGACACTCAATATGCGCAGGCCGGGCAAAAAAGCGCGTCATGGCGGCGCGGTATCATTCCGCATCTGCATGGGGCGGCCTCGACCCCCCGAATTGCTCTCGTTTCAACGACGCCATCGAAGCCGGATTTGAAGCCATCGGCCCGTCACGCCGACGCGATGCCCCGAGAGCCGCGTAAACAAACATCTGAACAAAACATGAAACTCGCAACTTGGAACGTCAACTCCCTGAACGTGCGCCTGCAACAGGTCCTCGACTGGCTCGCCGCCAATCCCGTCGACGTGCTGTGCATCCAGGAACTCAAGCTCACCGACGACAAGTTCCCCGAGGCGGCCTTCAAGGAAGCCGGCTACCACGCTGTGTGGGCCGGCCAGAAAACCTATAACGGCGTCGCCATCATTTCCCGCGTGCCCGGCACGACGATGGTGCGCAACATCCCCGGCTTTGAAGACCCGCAGCAGCGCGTCCTGGCCCTGACCTTCCCCAGCCCCGAAGGCGACGTGCGCGTCGTCTGCGCCTACTGCCCCAACGGCCAGTCGGTCGGGTCCGACAAATACGCGTACAAGCTGGAATGGTTCGAAGCCATGCGCAAATGGCTGGCCGAAGAGATCAAGCAATTTCCCCGCCTGGCTGTGCTGGGCGACTACAACGTCGCGCCCGCCGACGAAGACGTGCACAACCCCGAAAAGTGGGAAGGCCAGGTCCTGGTGTCCGAACCGGAACGCCAGGCCTTGCGCTCGCTGATCGACGTGGGCCTGACCGACTCGTTCCGCCTGTTCGAGCAGCCGGAAAAGTCGTTTACGTGGTGGGATTACCGCCAATTCGCCTTCCGCCGCAACGCCGGCCTGCGCATCGACCACGTGCTGCTGTCCGCCCCGCTGGTCAAGCGTTGCACCGCCTGCGTCATCGACAAGGAACCCCGCCGCAACGAGCAACCGTCGGACCACGCGCCGGTCATCGCCACGCTCGCATTTGTCTGAAAAATATCGGCGCCGGCGCGTGTTGCGCAGCCGGGGGGAATTCCTGTATATTTCTGGTCTTGCTTGATTTGGGGCGGTAGCTCAGCTGGGAGAGCGTCGCGTTCGCAATGCGAAGGTCGGGAGTTCGATCCTCCTCCGCTCCACCAAATTCCAGACGGAAAAGCCTTGGACACTTTTGTGTGCCAAGGCTTTTTTGTTTCTACGGGCAGGATCTCTACGGCCCGTAGGTGGAACGTACAGCCCGCCTGTGGAACGGCAATATTTGTACGGCGAGCGCGACAGCGTTAATCGTTTCAACGGCAAGGCTTCAGCGTGTGCAGATCCAGCAGCGTGAACCGCCCCCCGTCCTGCCAACCACCCGTATCGATGTAGTACACATTGCCCAGCTGCGCCGGCTTGCGCAGCGTCATGTGTCCGTGGACCACCGCACGGACGTTTCGGACAGGTTTGGCATATTGCATTCGATAGCGGTCGATGGACCACAGGCACGCGTCTTCATCGTCCAGACTGAAGCCGGCGCCATGAATGGCTTGCCAATCGTCATAGGGAAAGTCGGCATGCACCAGACCGACGACACCGCCCGGCGTTTCCACCTCGATGGCCAACGGCAAGGCATTCAGGCATGTAGCGATGCGGACCTGGGTGTCGCCATCGCACGCGTCCAGCCATTCGCCGCCATGGAGGCGATGATCCACGTCGGGAATGGGGTTGTTCATGGCGCGCCGCCACGTCATGAGGTCGTGATTCCCGCAGATCGCATGAAACCAGGGGCGCTCTAGCCAAGCCAGAACCTCGGCGGACTCTGGCCCGCGATCAACGAGATCGCCGACGGCGAACAAGCGGTCATGCTCGGGGGAAAACCGGGCTGCGGCAAGCACGGCTTCAAGCCGGCCGAAATGGCCGTGAATGTCGCCAACGGCAAGGTCGCGGCCTTTGGTGTTTAGACCAAAGCGCTCTACACGCAGATTTCCGGACCTTTGAGCTGCTTCCACCCGACGTCCCCCGAATCATCCTTATAAGTTGAGGGCTGTCCGAAATTTGCAGGCAAATTTCGGACAATCAGCGAGTTTAAGCCGGGAGTTCCGCCTCACCCCTTCGCACCGCCTTCAGCACGCTATCGTCATGGGACGCCACCTTTCTGTCGCTTCGTCTGATTTTTCTAGCCGCGGCGTAGCGCCATTCCTAGACAGAGCACACAATCGAGGCATATTCAGCGGCAGCGCCGCGCGCCGCATCTTTAACCGATAACCCCCACGCGCCGACGCTGAATCTCATCAACGCTTGTATCCACCTTGGCATCCGCGAAAGACCTCCGCGTTCCTAAACAGACAAACTTGTGACGGTGATATCAAATCAATAAAATGACATCAATTTACGCCGAGAGGTTCCACATCATGGCCTCGATCACCGTCCGCAATATTCCCGACGAAGTTCACCGCGCGCTGCGTGCGCGCGCCGCCAAGCATGGCCGAAGCACCGAAGCAGAAGTTCGCGCCATTCTTGAACAGGCAGCACGACCCGAGGGGCGCCTCAAGATTGGCTCTCTGCTAGCGTCCTTCGCCCACAAAGCCGGTCCTCTGACCGAAACAGAGGTTGAATCCATCAACGGGGTTCGCGACAAGCGACCTGCCAAACCGATGGATTTTGAATGATCGTTCTTGATACCAACGTCATTTCGGAAGTCTGGAAGCCACAACCCTCCGCGCAAGTGATGCAGTGGATAGATGCCCAGAACTCCGAGACATTGTTCATATCGGCCATCACCATCGCGGAACTGCGACTTGGGTTGGCGGTCATGCCATCAAGCAAGCGACGCGATCACTTCTGCCGACTCTTGGAAAAAGAATTGCTGCCGGCATTCTTCGGGCGCATCCTGCCATTCGACCTGGAGGCTTCGGGCGCCTATTCCCATATGATGGCGAAGGCGCGCAAAGCGGGTAAAGCCATCAGCTCAGCCGACGGCTACATCGCAGCAACGGCAGCAACGCGCGGCATGATTGTTGCCAGCCGCGATACGGCCCCTTTCAAGGCCGCTGACGTCGCTGTCATCAACCCCTGGAACGACGTTTAAGGCTGAGGGAATTCGGGCGCTGCGTCGGCGCACGAATGCCGCGCAGTCTTTAACTGCGCCCCCCTCAAACCGTCTCCTTATCCAACCGCCGCACCGCCGCGCTCAGCGTCGAGAAATCAAACTCCTTCCGTCCGCGCATCACCAGCCGGATCAGCACCGTCGTCACCACCGGCACAAACGCCGCCAGCAGGAACGATTCCAGCAGAAAGGTCGGCTTGTCCCCCGGGGCGGGGAAGAAGAACAGCCCGGCGATCAACCCCGTGATGGTTGCCGTGGTCGCCGTGAACCCATCGTGCTTACGGCTGAAAAGTCCGTAAAACACCGGGAAGGCGGCGGCCGAGCACAGCAGGTCGGCCAGCAGGAACAGGTACAGCACGCTGTAGCCTTGCGACGCCACGATCATCACGGGAATCGCCATCAGCAGCACCAGCCAGCGCGCCAGGCGCTTCATGGTGGCGCCGCCGGCGTTGGGCATCAGGCGGCGCAGGTCGACCGCGATGATGCTGGACACCGCGCTGATGGCGGTGTCGGCGGTGCTCATGACCAGGGACAGGCCCAGCGGAATCAGGGCGATGACGAACCACGCCGGGGCGTGCGGCATGATGACGCTGAACAGCGCGATCGAGCTGTCGCCCTCGGGCGCCAAACCGACAAACGCCAGGCCGAACAGACCCATCAAAAAGATGAACGGCGCCACCAGCACGCCGCCCAGCAGAAAGCCGTTGCGCATCGTGCGGGTGTCGCGGGCCGCATAGATGCGTTGCCAATTGCCCTGGTGGAAGATGCCGGTCAGCAAAATGGCGACAAAGAAGGTCAGCCCCGCCTTCACGCCCACCGGGTCGGTCAGATCCAGCAGTTGCGGCGCCTTGGCCTGCAGGGCTTCGATGGTGGGCAATGCGCCGCCAGCCGCCTGCCAGCCGACGACGCACAGCACCACCAGCAGCGGCACGATGATCATCATCTGCACCTGATCGGTGAAGATGGACGAGCGCAGGCCCCCATAGGTGGTGTAGAGCAAGGTCGTCCCCATCACGATGGCGGCGGTGGCCCAAAGCGGCACGGGCGCCAGCATCGCGACCAGCTTGGCAATGGCGGTAACCTCGGCCGACAGCGCGATGAACAGGTAGAACAGCATGATGAAAAGCGCCAGGCCATACATGGGCCGGCCGTAGCGCGCCATCAGGAATTCGGTCAGCGTGTGGCCGTGAGGGATCAGTTCGCGCATGCGCCGGCCCAGCGGAATCATGACCAGGCGCGGCGACATCGACCCGAGCGCGTAGCCGATCACGGCGGCCAGCCCGCCCCAGGTGGCGGCCTGCGCCGGCGAGAAGAGAATCCACGCGCCCAACGTGGACGCCATCAGCGTCAGGATCGTGCCAAACGACCCCTGGCTGTTGCGCGCGACGATGTAGTCTTCCAGGGTGCTGCGCTTGCGCCGCGTGTACAGCACGCTGGCCACGGCGAACCCGCCCGAGAACAGCAGCAGCCATATCAGGGCGGTGATTTGGGTCAACATGAAGGTCGGTCCTCCCGCGGGCGGCCTGAGGCCGGACGCGTAACGCGGCGGCCCGCCGTCAGGGAGGCCGCAAGATGAATGGAATCAGGGAGGGCGCGCGAGAGACTTGCGGAGTCCTTCCCTTCGCCGGCATTACCCGGATCAGGTTCAAAGGGTTACCGCGTAGACGCGGAATCTCAGCCCGTACAGGGCTCCCCCAGGAATTGCCGCAAGGTTAGGAGAGCGGCGCGGCGATGTCAACGCGCGGCGTGATAAGCGTTGGGCCGGGGATGCCGGGCAGGCGCCGGGCTGCGCAAGCCCCACCCCCGCAAGGGCGCCGGTCTCCGGTTTTATGCTAAGTTCGCCCGCTTGCGGCACCCGAGGGCGTGCCGGACGCGGCAATTGATGACGCAACTGATGACGCAATCGACGAGCTGATCGCCATGATGCACCTGAACCTGTTCATTTTCGGCTGCGGCCACCATCGCGCGGCCTGGCGCCACCCGGACTCGGCGGCCGAGCGGCTGGGCGACATCAGCTACTACGAAAGCCTGGCCCGCACCGCCGAGCGCGGCAAGCTCGACGCCATTTTCTTCGCCGACGGCCAGTCGATGGACAACATCGGCGACGGGCCGCGCTGGTATCTCGAACCGCTCACCACGATGGCCGCCATCGCCCGCGCCACCACGCGCATCGGCCTGATCAGCACGGTGTCCAGCACGTTCTTCACGCCCTTTCATGCGGCGCGCATGGTGGCCTCGCTGGATCACATTTCCGGCGGTCGCATGGGCTGGAACGTGGTGACCTCGATGTTCGACGCCGAGGCGCGCAATCATGGTTACGAAGCCATGCCAGGCCACGACTGGCGCTACGCGCGCGCCGAGGAATTCGTCGACGTTGCGCTGAGGCTGTTCGACTCGTGGGACGACGACGCGCTGGTCATCGACCGCAACGGGCACTTCGGCGTGCCGGACCGCCTGCACAAGATAGATCACCATGGCGAACACTTCCTGGTGGACGGCCCGCTTACCGTGCCGCGACCGCCGCAGGGGCACCCGGTGCTATTCCAGGCGGGCGCCTCGGATCAGGGCCGCGATCTGGCGGCGCGCCGCGCGGAAGCCATCTATGCCGTGGCCTACGACTTGCCCGCCGCGCAGTCCTATTACCGGGACATCAAGCAACGTGTCCGGGCCGCTGGCCGCGACGCGTTCGTGCCGATCATGCCGGGCCTCGTGACCTACGTCGGCTCGACCGAAGCCGAAGCCCGCGCCAAGCAGCGCGAATTGGACGAACTGCTGCCCGCGGACGCCTCATTGCGCCAACTTGGCACGTTCGTTCTGCAGGATTGTTCGGGCTGGGAACTGGACGCGCCCGTGCCGCCCCTGCCCCCGCTGTCCGAGTTCACCGGCCCCAAGGGCCGTTACGGCACCATCTTGCGCATCATCGAAACCGAGCAGCCCACTGTGCGCCAGTTGCTCGGCCGGCTGGCCGCGGGCGGTGGGCATTGCACGATGGTGGGCACACCGGAGCAGATCGCAGACCGGATGGAACATTGGTTCAGGAACGAAGGGGCCGACGGCTTCAACCTGATGCCCCCGTCGCTGCCTGGCGGCATCGACGACTTTGTGGAGCAGGTGGTGCCGGTGCTGCAACAGCGCGGGCTATTCCGTAAGGACTACGAACACGCCACGCTTCGCGGGCATCTGGGCCTGGAACGACCGGGCCGCTGACAGGACAGACGCCGGTCTGACAGGCGTGGCGTGGATCAGCTCGTCTGGGTCAATGGTTCGCGTTCGGTTTCGGGGATACGCCGCAGGGCCGCCGGTTGCGGCCGGCGCGCGCGGGTGGCGATCCAGTCGTAAAGGCGAACGCCAGGCTCACGCATCAAGGCGGTGACTACGCCGCTGACCACCAGTCCCAACACGATCAAGGGTAGCCAGGCCATCATGACGCACGCTTGGAGATTGCGGCGACAGTACCGCGGGTGCGTGATCGGCACTTCGGCGCGCCAACCGCGATGGATTCGCGGGCTACCGCGCACTGCCTGATCTTGTCTTCAATGAGGATGTTGCACATACAAAAACTGCCGCCGCGGGCAAGGATGACTGCCCAGGGCGAAAATTCAAAAATGTAATGTAGCGTAGATCATGTTTCTACAAGCTTCACGAAACGGGGTGAAATCAAAATCCGCGTGACTTTCTGGCCTGCCCGGCGCCGCGCCGACATGCATGGACGCAAAGCATGACGCTATGCCACCTACAAGTCGGGATACTTGCTCACGATCTCCAATACGCCGTTGATGACGAACTGCACACCCATGCAGACCAGCAGAAATCCCATCACGCGTGAGATGGCCTCGACGCCGCTCTTACCGATCACGGCGACGATGCGGCCCGCGAAATGCAGGCAGACCCAGAACAAAAGCCCCAGCAGCGCGAACACGATGACCGGGGCCACGCCCACCACCCATCGTGCATAGTCCGGTGCAATGGCCGAATCGACCGACGACGCGCCGCTGATGATCATGGCGATCGTGCCGGGTCCCGCCGTACCGGGCAGGGCAAGGGGCACGAATGCGATGTTGGGGCTGTGGCGTTCCTGCGCGTCGGCCGCAGCTTCGGCCTCCAGGGCGCGCGGCTGGTCCGACGGAAACAGCATGCTGAAGCCGATGCTGACCACGATCAGTCCGCCCGCAATGCGCAGGCCGGGGATGGAAATGCCGAAGGTGTGCATCAGGAGCGCACCGGCGTAGTAGGTCACCAGCATGATCCCGACCACGTAGAACGCCGCCTGGGTCACCTGTTTCTGCCGTTCCTTGAACGGTATCTGCTGGCCGAGCGACAGAAGCAGCGTCATGGACGTCAGCGGATTGGCCAGCGGCAGCATCAGCGCCAGACCCAGGCTGACGAGCTTGCCCAGTTGAATCAGTTCATCAATCATGTCCGCTCGCTAGAGTGTGCGCGCCGTCTACTCTACCTCACGCGGCCCCGCAGCTCGGTCCACGGGCCGCGGCTGACCCGCGCGACCCAGAACGCGGCTCACCGTGACCACGCCGCGGCCATCGCCATGAGCATCGGCGCGGCTAATCATCAGCATCCATTAAACTGATGCAATTCCCGCAGCGGGCCGTGCTGCCTAGCATACAAGCGCCCGTTGCCTGCGGCTCTGCCGCGGCGCATTGCCATTGCCACCCGGAGTTTCCTCTTGACCGACCTCTTTCAATTCAGCCGCGGCACCGCCCCGCTGCTGATCTCCATTCCCCACCTCGGCAGCCAGATTCCCGACGCGCAGCGTCCGCACATGACGGACGTTGCCCTGCAATCCGGCGACACCGACTGGCATCTGGACACCCTGTATCAGTTCGCCCAGGCGTTGGGCGCGTCCGTGCTGGGCGCGCGCTATTCGCGCTACGTGGTCGACCTGAACCGCCCGCCCAACGACGAAAGCCTGTATCCCGGGCAGACCAAGACCGGCCTGTGCCCCACCCAGGCCTTTCGCGGCGATGCGCTTTACCAGAACGACGCCGTGCTGACCGACGCGGAACGCGCCCAGCGCCTGGAGGCGTACTGGAAGCCCTATCACGCCAAGCTGCGCGAGGAAATCGACCGCATCAAGGCCGAGCACGGCACGGTGCTGCTGTGGGAAGCGCACTCGATCGCCAGCGTGCTGCCGCGCCTTTTCGAGGGCAAGCTGCCCGACCTGAACATCGGCACGTCCGACGGCGCCTCCTGCGCGCCCGACATCCTGGCCGCCGTGCAAGAGCAGTTGAACGGTTGCAAGGATTACACCTGGGCCGTCAATGGCCGTTTCAAGGGCGGCTACATCACGCGCCACTACGGTTCGCCGGCTGACAACGTGCACGCCATCCAGCTCGAGATGTGCCAGTCCACCTACATGGACGAAACATACCCGTACGGCTATCGCCCCGATCTGGCCGACAAGGTCATTCCGGTGGTCGAAGGCATGGTGACTGCCGCGCTGCGCCAGACCACCGCGCGCCAGCGCTAAGCCCTGTTGAATCGCCGCCCGACGCCCCCGCCATGAACCGCTTTTCGTTCACCAGCACGGAAAACTATCCGGAATGGAGCCTGCTGCTGACGTGGGTGGCGGTGGTGGAAGCGGCGTCGGTCTCGGGCGCGGCGCGGCTGTTGGGTTTTTCGCAGGCGGCCGTGTCGCAGCGGATCAAGCAGCTTGAAGCCGCCATGTCGACCGAACTGCTGGACCGCAGCACCCGCCCTGCCCGGCCCACGCCGGCCGGCGAGCTGCTGTTCGAACACGCCGCGCGGCTGCTGGCGCAGGCCGGCGACATGACGGAAAGCGTGCGCAACCTTAGCCGGGCCAAGCGCAACATCGTGCGCTTCGGCTGCGTGGACTCGTTTGCCGGCACGCTGGGACCGACCCTGATCCACGGCCTGTCCGGCGCGTCGCGCCAGATCCGGCTGTGGTCGGGCATCACGCCCGTGCTGGACAAGCAGCTGGAAGACCGGCAGCTGGACCTCGTCGTCACCACCAGCGCATCGGCAGGAAAGCCCACCATCCGCAAGTACAGTCTGTTCAGCGAGCCCTACGTGCTGATCGTGCCGCGCTCGATGAGCATGGACAGGATCAACACACTGAAGGAGCTGGGCCAGCGCGCCCAGTTCATCCGCTATAGCGCGCGTTCGTTCATCGGCGCCGAGATCGACCGGCTGGTCGAGTCGCACGGCGTGATGATCGAGCGCACCTACGAATTCGACAATACCGATCCGCTGCTCAGCCTGGTCACGGCCGGGCTGGGCTTCGGCATCAGCACACCGCTGTGCATCTGGCAATCGCGCCATTTCCTGGACCAGTTGCGCGTGCTGCCGCTGGCGCCCTTTCTGGGCGCGGCGCGGGCGGACGATCCGGCCCTGTCGCGCACGCTGTATCTGGCCGCGCGCCAACAGGAGGTAGGCAAGCTGCCTGCCGAGGCGCGCGACGTGATCCTGATGGCCATGGAGCGCCTGATCCAGAAGGAGCTGGCCCCGGCGCTGGGGCTGCCGCCGGCCACGCTGTGGCGCAGCCTGCGGCGTTGAACGTAAAGCCCGCGGCGCCAGGAACGCGGGCTTCGGCAGCGAAGGGCTGCCCGCGGCGTTGGCGCGTTCAGCGGCGCCAACGCCGCATCCATCACGGCAGCGACGACGTCAGCGCCGGCACGGCCTCGAACAAATCACCCACCAGCCCGTAATCCGCCACGCCGAAGATCGGCGCGTCGCCGTCCTTGTTGATGGCAACGATGACCTTGGAATCCTTCATGCCCGCCAGATGCTGGATCGCGCCCGAAATCCCGACCGCCACGTACAGGTCCGGCGCGACGATCTTGCCGGTCTGGCCGACCTGCCAGTCGTTGGGCGCATAGCCCGCGTCGACGGCCGCGCGCGAGGCCCCCAGCGCCGCGCCCAGCTTTTCGGCCAGGGGATCCAGCAGCTTGAAGTTCTCGGCGCTACCCAGGCCGCGCCCGCCCGACACCACGGCGCGCGCGCCGCCCAGGTCGGGGCGTTCTGACGCCGCGATCTCGCGGCTGATGAATCGCGACAAGCCCGCCGCCGCCACGGCCTCGACCGCTTCCAGCGTGGCGCTGCCGCCTTCGGCAGACACCGCATCGAATGCCGTGGGGCGGATCGTGGCCACGACCACCGGATAACCGCTCTTGACCGTCGCGATCG
>NZ_DIEJ01000075.1:17185-25121 GCF_002418565.1 Achromobacter sp. UBA5777
GCGCCACGCTCTTGCCCTGCGCCGTCGCGGCCAGGAATACGTGCGAGTAGCCGCCGGCCACCGCCACGGCCTGCGCGGCCACGGCTTCCGGCAGGCCATCGGCAAGCTGCGGCGCCTGCGCCAGCAGAACCTTTCCCACCCCGGCGACCCGCGCAGCCGCCTCGGCCACGGACTGCGCATCCCCGCCCGCGACCAGTACGTGGACCGGCATGTCCAGCCTGCCCGCGGCAGCAATGGCGTTGAGCGTGGCGCCATTCAGCGCCCGATTATCGTGTTCGGCAATAACAAGGACAGTCATCAGATCACCTTGGCTTCGTTCTTCAGTTTGTCGACCAGCGCGGCCACGTCGGCGACCTTGATGCCGGGTGCGCGCGCCGCCGGCTCTTCGACGCGCAGCGTCTGCAGGCGGGACACGGGATCCACGCCCAGCGCGTCCGGCGTTTCCACATCCAGAGGCTTCTTCTTGGCCTTCATGATGTTGGGCAACGTGACATAGCGCGGCTCATTCAGGCGCAGGTCCGCCGTGACGATGGCGGGCAGCGTCAGTTCCACCACTTCCAGGCCGCCGTCCACCTCGCGCGTCACGCGCGCCGTGCCGTCGCCGATGGCGATGGCGCTGGCATTGGTGGCCTGCGGCCAGCCCAGCAGGGCCGCCAGCATCTGGCCGGTCTGGCACGCGTCGTCGTCGATGGCCTGCTTGCCCAGGATCACCAGCGCGGGCGCTTCCTTGACCACGACGGCGCGCAGCAGCTTGGCGACTTCCAGCGGCTGCAAGGCGGCATCCGTCTGCACCAGCACGCCGCGGTCGGCGCCGATGGCCAGCGCGGTGCGCAACGTCTCCTGCGACTGCGCCGTGCCGCACGACACGGCCACGACTTCAGCCGCCGCGCCCTGCTCTTTCAGGCGCACGGCCGCCTCGACGGCGATTTCATCGAACGGGTTCATCGACATCTTCACGTTGCCGATGTCCACGCCGCTCTGGTCGGCCTTGACGCGCACGTTGACGTTGTAGTCAACCACGCGCTTGACCGCGGCAAGTACCTTCATGGAAACACTCCTGAGTGAAAGGATTCAACGGACGCCCCGGGTTGTGACCGGGACGACTGCGGTTTGGTCAATCCGGGATGCTTTTCCGGACGGTGATGTCCAGGATCACGGCGAATTCGGTTTGCGCGGACGAGTCGCCGGGGGTAGCGACGCCCGGCGTATCGCCGCCCGGCGTATCGACGCCCGGCATTTCCACGCCGCGCGTCATCTCGTATGCCCCCGCCGTCACCCGCACCCGCGTAACCTCGAGCCCATCCGAGCCGGCCGGCAACGCGCCGACCTCGCAGCAACTGGACGCCGCGCCCGAGCAGGTCACCGACGCCATCGCACCGCCGCGCAGGACAAAGAGATTCAGCACCTGTACCGGTCCGCCCACCAACGTGGATTGCAGCAACGCATCGCCGCCAAACACCGCCGGTTCACGCAGCCGCAACGGCACGGCCCCACCCTCGCCTTGCAGCATCACGCCCTCGCCCGCCAGCACGACCGACACGCGGTCATACCCGGGAAAGCGTGAGTACGGCCCATCGCGTTCGATATCGGCGATGCTGACGCGCCAGCGACCGGCGGGATCGGCCGCCAACGTGCGCGTGACACCCCCGCCGTTCTTCCACGGCTCGGGCGGCAGCGCCAACCAGCTGGCTTGCACCGAACCGCGCGGATCAGGAGACTGCGCCAAGGCCGTACTTCCCGGTCAGCAGCGCGCCGCGCTGAAAGCGCCCCAATTCGTAGGGCGTGAGCGACACGTCGGTCGCCAGACCCAGCGCCTCTTGCGCCAGCACGCGGCCCACCGTGGGCGACAGCTTGAAGCCGTGACCCGAGAAACCAAAACCCACGATCAGCCCGTCGACGCCCGGCACACGGCCCAGCACGGGGTTCCAATCGGGCGTCACGTCGTAGACGCCCGTCCACGACGACGCCAGCCCGGCGGTCTCATAGGCGGGGAAGCGGTCCGCCACCTGCGCGCCGACCTCGGCCACGTAGTCCAGCGGAATGTCGCCCTGCTCGGCGTCGCTCTTTTGCAGCGCCTCGCCGACGATGCCTTCGCTGACCAGCATCTGGTTGCCGCCGTAGCTGCGGCAATACAGCATGCCGGGCGAGGCCAGGTCCTTGAAGACCGGCATCGAATACGTATAGGGCGCCGCGTCACACTCCAGCGCCAGCACGGCATGCCGCTCCGGCACGACGGGCATCGCCACGCCGGTCCAGCCGGCGAGTTCCGGCGTCCAGATGTTCTGCGTGCTGATGACGAGCGGCGCGCTGTAGTCGCCCTCGGATGTCACCACGCCCGTCACGCGGCCGTTATCGATGATCAGGCGCTGGACGTTGACGTTTTCGCGGATGGTGACGCCGCGGCGGCGGGCGCCGCGCGCAAAGCTGGTGGCCACCAGATACGCGTCCGCAAAGCCCGCCTCGGGCTCATAGCCGATCAGCGCGGCGTTGTCGAAGGACGCAATGGGCAGCAGCTCGCGCGCCTGCGCGGCATTCAGCAATTCCAGCGCGATGCCCTGCGCCTGCTGCTGCGCCAGCGCGCCGCGCAGCGGTTCCAGCTTGTCGTCGTCGGCGGCGGTGATCAGGTAGCCGCACTTGACCAGGCCGCACGAGGCCTCTTCGTCGCCCAGATAGCAGGCGAAATTGTTGAACACGCTCCACGAACGCTGGGCCAGCTCCACGTTCTCGCGCACGGAATAGTGCGTGCGCAGGATGCCGGACGACTGCGACGTGGTGCCCGCGCCGATGGTCTCGCGATCCAGCACCAGCACGTTCTTCGCGCCGAGTTCGGCCAGGTGAAACGCCACCGAACTGCCGATCACGCCGGCACCAATCACGATCACGTCAAAACTTTTCACGACAAGGCTCCAAGGACAAGTGCGGCGAGTGTGAACCCGCCGTTTCGGAGCTGTAGAAATTTAAGCGCCGCTGATGTTGACCATCGCCGCTCCTTATATTCATGCCGCCGCCAGGCGCTCGGGCGAAAGTCTCGTCTGCCGCACCCCAGAGTGCCGGCGACATGGAATCTATCGGTCAATCTACATTCAAGTAGGGGAAAAATATGAACATGAATCGCCGCGCCATGCTGGTGCGCACCGCTGCACTTGCGGGCGCAAGCGCCCTGGGCTTTCCGATGATCGGCCGCGCCGCCGGCGCGTCCTACACCTATGGCGGCTCGGCCTGGCTGGGCCATTACTCCGCCTACATCGCGATGAAGACGGGGCTCTTTGCCAAGCAGGGTCTGGACATCAAGTGGCAGAGTTTTGCCACGTCGTCGGACCGCATGAGCGCGGTGATGGCGGGCAACGTCGATCTGGCGGGCACCGGCGTGGTGTCATCGCTGGCGCTGATGGCCGCAGGCGCGCGCCAGTTCCAGGTCATTGCCACCCCCAACAACTTTGGCCGCGCCGAAGGCGTGCTGGTGCGCGACAACGTCAAATCCGTTGCCGACCTGAAGGGCAAGAAGATCGGCGTCACCTACGCCTCCAGCGCCCACGTGCTGCTGCTGGACGTGCTGCGCCAGGCGGGCCTGAACCCCGACCGCGACGTCTCCATCATCAATCTGCCCGCGACCAACCTGCTGTCCGCCTACCAGGGCAGCCAGATCGACGCGGCCGTGGCCTGGACGCCGGCGTTTGACCGCATCAAGGCCGTGCCGGGCACGCACGTGCTGTTGGACGACACCGCGTTCTCGCTCTATAAGCAGTACGCCATCACTCCCGGACCCGACGTGCTGCTGACGCACGCCAAGCTGGGCAAGGAGAACCCGGACGCCGTGCGCAAGTTCCTGCAGGCGGTGTTCCAGGCCAACGCCATGCTGACGAACCAGCCCGAGGAAGCGGCCGGCGTGCTGCTGGAACTGACCGGGCTGTCCAAGGACGAGCAGCTTGCCGTCATCAAGCAGACGCAGTGGTATTCGGCCGAGGACCAGAAAGCGCTGATGATCGAGCCAGGCAACTTCGTGAACGGCATGCAGAAGCTGGCCGAGATGCTGGTGTCGCTCAAGCAGATCGACCGCGCGCCCACCGTCAAGGACTGGGTCCAGTCCTCGTACCTCTGAGTCCGGGACAGTCTGCCTATGTCCACACGTTCGTCATCCCGCGAAACACGCCTGCTCTGGGTCAGCGTGTTTTCGCTGCTGGGTTTTCTGCTCATGTGGGAAGGCCTGTGCCGTGCCGGCGCGGTCGATCCCATCTTTCTGCCCGCGCCGTCCCAGGTTCTGGCGCGTGCGCTGTCCATGTCCGATCAGGGCACGCTGTTCTACAACGTGCTTGCCTCCACGCGCCGCGTCATGGTCGGCTTTCTGGCCGCCGTGATCGTGGCGATTCCGCTGGGCATCCTGCTGGGCACGTCGAAGGTGGCGCGCGCCGTCTTCGATCCCATCATCTCGTTTCTGCGCCCACTGCCGTCCATGAGCTGGATTCCGCTGTCGCTGCTGTGGTTCGGGATCACCGAAACGCAGAAGTACAGCATCGTGTTCATGGGGTCCTTCGTGCCCGCTTTGCTGTACGTGATGGAGGCCTCTCGCAGCATCGACCCGGTGCTGGTGCGCGCCGCGCGCAATCTGGGCGCCAACCGCTGGCAGGTCATGCGCGAGGTGCTGTTTCCGGGCTGTCTGCCGCAGATCCTGTCGGGCATGAAGATCATCCTGGGCCTGTCGTGGACCTGCGTGATCTCGGCCGAGCTGGTGGCGTCCAAGGAAGGCCTGGGCTTCATGATCATGAACGGCAAGGAATTCTTCCAGACCGACACCGTGGTGCTGGGCATGGTGCTGATCAGCTTCACCGTGCTGGTGACCGATCTGTGTTTGCGGCTTCTTGAACGATGGGTGCTGGCATGGCAGCGATGAACGACACGATGATCCGGCTGACGGACGTCTCCAAGGCCTACGGCGAAGTGCCCGTGCTGGACAAGGTCAACCTGGAGGTCAAACGCGGAGAATTTCTGGTGCTGCTGGGCGCCTCGGGCTGCGGCAAGTCGACGCTGCTGAATCTGATGGCGGGCTTCATCACGCCCAACACGGGGTCGGTGGAGATCAACGGTAAAAAAGTCACCGACGTCACCGCCGCCTGCGGCATGGTGTTCCAGCAGTACGCGCTGTTTCCGTGGCGCACGGTGCAGGAGAACGTGGAGTTCGGGCTGAAGATGCGCGGCATGTCGCGCCAGGAGCGCGCGCCGATCGCCCGCAAGTTCATCGAGATGGTGGGCCTGAAGCACGCGGCGGACAAGTATCCGCACGCGCTGTCGGGCGGGATGAAGCAGCGTGTGTCGATCGCGCGCGTGCTGGCCAACGACCCGGACGTGATGCTGTTCGACGAGCCGTTCGCCGCGCTTGATGCGATGACCCGGCAGGTGCTGCAGGACCAGTTGCTGTCGATCTACGAGCAGAGCGGCAAGACCATCGTTTTCATCACGCACTCCATCGACGAGGCCCTGACCTTGTCGACGCGGATGGCGGTCATGGGTTCCAAGCCCGGCCGCATCGTGCAGGACATCCAGAATGACCTGCCGCATCCGCGCAGCGCGGACGTGCAGTTGTCGCCACGCTTTGTGGAACTGAAGCGGGCGATCTGGGAGCGCGTGCAGGAGGAAGTGACGCGCAGCATGGAGTTGACGGCCGATTAACCGCGCCGCGCGCGCGATCCGGCTGGACGATCTTGGTGCCCGGCGTGAACATCATGCGGGGCAAGGCTGCCGAATACGCCGTCGGGGCTTTGCCACGCGCCCGTGCTGCGGCCTTCCTCGGCCAGAAACTCCACCAGCGCGGGCAATGACGGATCCATCGGCCGGTTGGCGTGGATGCGCATGACATAGCCCCACGAGCCCGGCATGCGCAGATGCGGCATCAGCGGCACCAGCCGGCCGCTCGCCAGGTCTTCGTCGATCAGCGGCGCGCGGCCCAGCGCGATGCCCACCCCGGCCGCCGCGGCGGCCACCACGGTGCTCAGGCCGCTCAGCACCATCGGATCCTGCCAATCATCCGGCGCAATCCCCAGGCGGGGTCCCCACGTGCGCCAATCGGTCTCCGGGCTGTCGATGTGCTTCTCTTCAAGCCAGCGGTGGCGCAGGAACACGCGCGGGTCATTGCGGTCGGCCTCGGGCACGAGCGCCGGACTGCATACCGGCACCACGGTCTCGGTCATGAGCGGAATGTCGCCCGGCGCGGCAATGTGTGGCCCCATCGCGCGCACGTGCAGGAAGGCCAGGTCGATGTCCTGGGTTTTCCAGGCCGGATCCTGGCTGGCGTGCAGATACACCTGGATGTCGATGTCCGGATGCAATTCAATGAAGCGGCCGATGCGCGGCGCCAGCCACAGCGCGGCCAGCGACGGGTTGGCGGACACGTTCAGGGTGTAGCGCCGCTTGCCGCGGGCGCTGGCGCGGACATTGCGGCAGGCGGTCTCCAATAGGGTCAAGGCCTGTTGTACGGAAGCCAGCAGCGCGGCGCCCGCTTCGGTGGTCTCGGCGCGCCGCACGGTGCCGCCCCGGCGCAGCAGCGATGTTCCCAGGTCGGCTTCCAGCGCCCGTAACTGATGGCTGACGGCGCTTTTCGTGACGTTGAGTTCGGCAGCCGCGCGGCTCAGGCTGCCCAGGCGGGCCACGGCCTCGAAGGCGCGCAAGGCGGCCAGCGGCGGCGTGCGGGTAGAGGAATCGGACATCGGTTGAGTTTATCTCAACCCTTGATTGAAAATTCATCGCTTTCGCGCGTACGCTGGATCGGGGACGATGCAGGCTCTGGATGGAGTAATGCTATGTATTTCGATTCGAGGCTGTGGCGTCTGACCGAGGGTCTGCGTGCCGGCATGGCGGGCGGCATCTTCCTGGGCCTGTTGGCGCTGGCGGCCGGGATTGCGCGGTACGTGTTCCTGGGGCAGTTGCTCGCGCGCGTGTTCGACGGAGCGCCGTGGCAGGAATGGGCACTGCCGGCGCTGTGCGTGGCGGCCATGGTGCTGCTGCGGGCATTGCTGGACGACTGGCGCACCGTGCAGGCCAACCGCACATCCGCCGCCATCCAGCACACGCTGCGCGCAAAGCTGTACGACCGCATCGTCGCGTTGGGACCGGCATGGTTCGCCAACCAGCGCACGGGCGGCGTCATGTTGACCGTGGTGGACGGCGTCGAACAGTTGCAGACCTTCTTCGGACAGTATCTGCCGCAGGTCGCCATCGCGGCGGCCGCACCCTTTGCCATCTTTGCCGTCATCGCTTTCTGGGATGTGCCGACCGCCCTCGTCTTCCTGGCCGCCGCGCTCTTCGCGCTGTTCGGGCCGATGGCGGTGCACATGCTGGACCGCCGTGCCAGCCTGGCGCGCAGCCGGTCGCTCAACGAATTCGGCGAAGAGTTCCTGGACGCGGTCCAGGGGCTGCCCACGCTCAAGTCGTATGGCCAGGGCAAGGCGTGGGGCGAACGGCTGGCGGCCCGCGCGCGCAGCCTGTCCGACAACACGTTCTGGGTGCTGTCCGTCAGCCTGCTGACGCGCGGCATCAGCGATCTGGGCGTGGCGCTGGGCGCCGCGCTGGCGCTGACGCTGGGCGCCTGGCGCGTGACCACCGGCGACATGAGCGTCGAGGCGTTGTTGATCGTGCTGATGGCGGGCACCGAGATTTTCCGCCCGCTGCGCGATCTGCGCGCGGTACTGCACCGGGGCATGTTGGGCCAATCGGCCGCCGCCAGCATTCACGCGCTGATGGACGCACAGCCCCTGACGCCTGCCCCCGACGCGCGCGCCGCGCAAGCGGGCCCTGCGCGTTTGGCGCCGACCATCGAGTTCGACGACGTCGCCTTCTCGTACACGCCCGAGCGCGCCGCCCACCGGGGCCTGGCGTTCCGGATTGCGGCGGGGGGACGGGGCGGGGGGGGGGGGCCCCGCGGGGCGGGGCGAAGCACCCCCCGGGG
>NZ_DIEJ01000304.1:0-17791 GCF_002418565.1 Achromobacter sp. UBA5777
GTTCCGGGCCGCGCCGCCCGACGCCACGCTGCGCGCGGTACTGGCGCGCTGGGCCAGCGCGTCGGGCTGGACGTTCGAACCACAGCATTGGGCCGTAGACGTCGATATCCCGCTGGCCGCCACGGCCGAATTCTCCGGCGACTTCAAGACGGCCGTGCGCGGGCTGCTCGGCGCTACGGAACTGGCCGATCGCCCCTTGCAACCCTGCTTCTACGGCAACCGCGTCCTGCGGGTCGTGCCGCTTGCGCAATCGTGCTCACGCGCGGCTACCCCCAAAGGAGCCGCAGCATGACATTCCTCTCGTTTGCTTGCGCCGCGCAACTCATGGCCCTCAGAACGTTTGCCCGCGTCAAGCGCAGTGCGGCATCCAGAACGCTTGCCTGCGCTGTGCTCTCGTGCGTCCTCGCTGGCTGTTCGGTGTCCGAGCAGGTCACGATCATGCAACGCGCGGCCAGCGGCCGGCATGCCGACGCCGCCACCCGCCATCAGGCCTTTGCGGACGGTTTGTCCGACCGCCAGGCTCGCATCGCCGCGCAGGAAGTCTCCACACCATGGCTGGCGGGCAAGCCGCAACCGCTGGCGCGCGAGGTCGCGCTGCCTCCCGCATTACGCGAAAACGTCAAAACCACGCTCATGCTGGCCGACGACGCAGATCTTTCCACGCTGGCGCAGCGCCTGACCGCCGCCACGGGCATTGCGGTTCGAGTGCGTCCCGACGCTTTGCTTCCCCCCGACCAATTCCTGCCGCGTCTTGCCGTCAGCGGCGCGGTGGCTCTCGCCGCACCGGCGCGCATTGAAGTGCGGGCGGATCCTCAGCCGCTCGCCGATCTACTCGACACGCTGGCCGCGCGCTTTTCGGTGCACTGGCGCTACGAACACAACGCGCTCGAGTTCTACCGCACCGAAACGCGCGTCTTCGATCTGCGCGCCCTGACGCTCGCCAGCAAGGTCGACGTGCGGCTCGGCCGCTCAGGCAGCGCGGAAGGCGAGGGCTTCGAAAGCACCTCCAACACGACGCTGGCCGCGGGCGAACACAACGCGCTGGCCATTCTGCGCGCAAACGTTCTGCCTTTCCTCACTCGGTCCGGCGTTATTGCAGAGCCGGTGGAAGGCGCAGCCACGTTGGTCGTCACCGATACGCCGGACGCGCTGGACCGGGTCGCACGCTATCTGGAACGCGAGAACAAGGCGTTGACCCGCCGTGTTCGCCTGCTTTTCGAGGAAATCACCTTTATCGCCAACACGGAAGCCGCGGGGGGGCTCGACTGGAATGCCCTTTATGCCGCCGCAGGCGCCACGGCGCGGCTGGCCGTACCTGGCGTGCCGGCCACCGGCGCAGGGTTGCTTCAAGCCACATCCAGCGCGGGGCCATTCCAAGGCTCGCAGGCCATCGTGTCCGCCCTCAGCGCGATGGGCGCGGTCGTGCGGCACAGCAAGATCCCAGTTCTCACCTTGAACCGCCGGCCGGTCTCGCATGCCGTCAGGACCACGTTCTCCTACATTGATCGCGTGCAGAGCACCGCCATGCCCGGCATGACCTCCACCGGCGCGAACGGATCGCTGCCTGCCGTCTCGATCAGCCAGAAAGAAGAAACCGTGGGCTCCTTCCTGACCCTGGTGCCGGACATCCAGGAAGACGGGCAGATCCTCCTTTCCATCGCGTATGACAACGCGGTCGCGCAGCCCCTGAAAACAATCACCTTCGGCGAAAGCGCCAATCAGGTGCAAGTGCAGCAGATCACGGTCGATGGCAGCGGCACTGTACAGCAGATCGAACTGCGGCCGGGGCAGCCCATGATTGTGGCTGGCTTTGACCGCACCCAGGACCAGCACGATCGCCAACGGCTGGCGCCTGGACTGCCGCTGCTCGCGGGTGGCCTGGACCGCGCCGCCACCGAACGCCACACGACGCTGATCCTTGTGACGGCTCAGGTCGAGGAAGGGTATTGATCGTGAACCGGGCCCCTCAACTCCTGCTGATCGACTGCCCGGGCGCCGAACGAACGCTGGCGTTCGGCTTGCGCTGGTTCGCGCTCATCGGTTCCAACGTCCCCAAGCTCGCGCGGTCACGTGGACGGCGCCTGCGGGCCACACATTATGTGGTGGGCGGATCGCCCGCCATGGTCGCGGGCTATGGACGCACCCGCGCCGGAATCCGGGGCGCGCGATTCAAGCGCCGCGCCGGCTCACCGGCCGCGATGCCGCCGCAATCGGCCGCGCAGTTGTTTGCGTGGCTGTACCCCGAGGGCGGCCATAGCGTGGTCCGGCTGCCGGACGGGCGCCATTGGCTTGTCGCCGCGCATGGCGGCGCAGTCCTCTCGCAGACCGACCGGGTGTTCGGTTCGCTTGACGAAGCCCTGCAGGGACAGCGGGCGCTGCTCGCGCAGCGTCCGTCCCTGGCGGAGCGCGCGCCGGACCAGGTGTGGTCCGCGTTGATTCAGGCAGTGGATGCCGGCGCCGCGCTTACCGCGCTGCCTTCGCGTTGGGCCGAGCTGCCCGTCGCATTGCGTCTCTTTCTGGCCTGCATCGGGCTTGCCGCTGTCGCGCCGCCGCTGTGGAACGCCGGCGCCAGCACGTTCTCGCAAAGACAGGCAGCGCCGCCGCAGCCCGTTGCCGTTCGGGACCCGATGGCCGACGCCTACGAGGCGATGTTGCGCGCCACCACAGTCCATCCGCCGACGGAGCTGACGCGCCTGCTCGCAAGCGTGGCGGCGCTGCCGGTGCAGGTGCAGGGCTGGGCGTTGCGACGCGCGCACTGCGACGCTGGCGCGCAGTATTGGAATTGCGCGGCGGTGTACGCCCGCGTTCACCCATTAGCCACGAACCATGGCCTGCACGCGTTGTTGCCAGCGGGCTGGCAGGTGTCGTTCAAGCCGCTCGAGGAAGCCACGCTGGCGTGGCGCCTGGCGTCCGCGCCGATCCAGATTGCCGAAATGACGTTGCCTTCGTCGCTGCACGTCGAGACGCGGGTGGCGGGCGGACTGCAAGGACTACGCCCAGCGTTCGCTTCCGTCGCGCTGTCGCATTCCGTGCCGCTCGTGCCGCATGGGCCGCGCCGGCCTGCGGCCCAGCAGCCGGCGGCCAGGCAGGCAAGCGCAGTGCAATCCAATCCAGCGCAGTCGGGCGTGCCCATCGTTCGGCGGCGCAGTCTGGCTTTGCATGGGCCTTTGCGGTCCATGGCGTTGATGCCGGGGCCGGTATCCGCGGCACGCTGGTCGCGTCTTGTGGTGACCGTGCAGTCGCAACCGCGGCCCAGCCTCGTGGCCAGTGCGCTAGTCGCCGAATTGCAGGGGGAACTTTATGAACAGGAATGAGCTTTGCATCCCGCGCCGGCGCGTAGCCGCGCGAACGTTTGCTGGTATCGCGCTGAGCGCCGCGGTGGTATCGGCGGGCCATGCGCAAGGCGCGGATCCGGCGTCCGCGCCGCAACCTTGGCCCGAGGTGGAAACCGTGCGCACGTTGCTGCGCGCGGATGCGGCCGCCGCGATGTCCGACTGCCATATCCCGGGTCTTTGCACGATGACCGAAGGGAAAGGCCCGATGGCGCCGCCCACGGGACGCGCGGCGGACGACATCCGCGTGACCGCCATCTTCGGCACGGCGAGCCGCTTGAACGTTGACATCGTCGTCAACGGCACGTTGCAACGCTATCGGGCTGGCCGCGCCGATCCCGTGGCAGGAAGCCGCCTGGCCGCGCCGTATCGTCTTCTGGCCATCGACGGCGCCTGCGTCCGCGTGCAGCGCGACGGCCGTGACCAGACCGCGTGCCTTGACGCCGGGGGCGGACACCCATGACGACGCAGACCCAGCCCATCGCGGACACGCTTGTTCGCCCGCCCGAGTTGCATACGCCCGAAGACGTCGCTGGCATGGAACCCGCCTTTGTGCGCGCGCTGAGCCGTCAGTTTGATCTGGCTGCGCTGGCCGGACGCTTGTGCCCGGTTCTGCTCGAGGGCGGCCAGGCCGCGATCTTCGCCGTCAAGGAATACACCGTCGGTGATCAGATCGACGAGGTCGAGCGCATGGTGAAGGCGGCTGGCTATCGTATGGCGAATCCCGCGCGATACGTCGTCCCGGCGCCGCTCCTGCTGATGATCGCGCGCGGCCAGTACACGGCGCCCAGCCCCGGGCGCGTGGCGCGGGCCGACCGGGCCGAACGCGCCTCGGCGCTGGCCGCCTTGTTTCTCGACATCGTCCGCTGGGGCGTGGTTCAAGGCGCCAGCGACGTCCACATCAACGTGGACCAGCGGCGTGACGCCAGCGAAATTCGCTACACCATCCACGGCGAGTACGTCGGCTCCGACCGTTTCGCCGGCCTGTCCAGCGCCACGCTGCTTGAAGTCCTTGCCGTGGCGTGGATGGACGTGCGCGGCGGCAATGGCGCCGTGTTCGATCCGGCGCTCGAGCAGCAGGGTCGCATTTCGCTGACCGTGGACGCGGCGCCCATCGTGCTTCGCTGGGCGTCGCTGGCGGCGGACGCGGGGCCTTCCGTGTGCCTGCGGATCCTGCGGTTGGACGCAACCGTCAACGGCGACCTCCTGGCCTTGGGATATTTGCCTGGCCAAGCCGAAACCCTGTTGCGGGTGCGCGAGCGAGAGGGCGGGGCCATCGTGCTGGCGGGCGTGGTCGGCTCAGGCAAGTCCACCACCATCGCCGCGCTGATGCGCGGCATCGCGCCCACGCGCAAGGTCATCACACTTGAAGACCCGGTGGAATACCACATCGGCAACGCGTTGCAGAACACGCTGACGGGCGCGCTGGCGGACGCGGCGTGGCCGACGCTGGACGCCAAGCTCAAGACCATCAAGCGCTCGGCAATGAACGACCTGCTGATCGGCGAAATCCGCGACACGCAGACCGGCCGCGCGTTCATGGATCTCGCCAGTTCCGGCGTCAGTCTGTACGCCACGACACACGCCGGATCGGCCGCGATGATTCCCGAGCGCCTGGCATCCGACGCCGTAGGCGTGTCACGCGAGTTTCTCGCGTCGCCCGGCATCCTGAAGCTCTTGATCTATCAGACGCTGCTGCCACGCCTGTGCCCCGGCTGCGCGTTGCCCGTCGACAGCCTGTGGTCGGGCGTCCACGCTCGGCATGCGCAGGCATGGGACTGGCGCGGCTGGGTGCTGGGCATGCAAGACGCGTTCGATCTGCACGCCGAGTCGCTCCGGGTCAGAAACGAAGCAGGCTGCCCCGCGTGCCGGCGCGATCACATGCCGGAATTGAACGGAACGGCGGGGCGCAGCGTTGCCGCCGAAATGATCGAGCCCGATCGCGTGCCGGGCTTTCTAGACCAAGTGCGTCAGCGCGACAACCACGCACTGAAGCAACAGTTCCAGCCTGCCACGGGCAGTGCGTGGCGAGACGCCGGAACGCGCGGCGCGCGGGCGCTGGATTGCGCGCTGTATCGGACGAGCCTGGGAGAGATCGATCCGCGCACGCTGTTGCGCCGGTTCGAGTTGCCCATCGTGCCGAGCCTGCGCACGGGATCGGCCGCTCGGCTACAGCCCGCGGCACTTGCGCAGGCCGGCACGGCCCTCTCTGACGGAGCGCAGCATGGCTGATCTCGCGTTGAGGGCTGCGCGCGGGTCTCTGCGGTCAGTGGGCGCGCGCCAGCTTCGGCTGGACGCGCTGCGCTTTCGGCCGCAGCGCGCGGATTACTACGAGTATCTGGCGGATGTCGTCGAAGGCACGCAAGGCCGAAAGAGCCTGCGCGACATCTTCGAGGACGACGCCAGCCGGTACGGGCCCGAGACGGTGCGCGGCCGCCTCTGTCAGCACTGGGCCGCCGCGTATCTGAGCGCCGGCGGTGACCTGGGCGTCGCCTGGTCCGACACGCTGCCGCACGACGAATGCCTGCTGCTCAGTTGCGTGCAGGAAGAGGGCGGCGATCTGCCCGCGGCGCTGCGCGATCTGGCGCGCGCCGTCCGCCTGGCGTCCGAGGCATGGTCGGCATTGCTGTCGGCAGCCGCCACGGGCGTCGTCGCCGCTTTGGTGGCCTTCACGTTGCTGTGCGCCATTCCGTTCTTCAGCGTGCCCCGGCTGCAGCAGGTCTTCCAGGCCGTGCCCGCCGAAGACTACGCGACGCTCACGCGCGGGCTGTTCGCTTTGGCGGGCGGCTTGAAGCAGTGGCTTGCGCTGTGGGTCGTCCTGATATTTGGCGCGGTCATGCTAGCCCTCTGGTCGCTGGCGAACTTCACTGGTGATCTTCGCGCCGTGCTCGACCGTTGGCTGCTCTGGCGGCTGTATCGCGATTTCCAGGCCATCCGCTTTCTGTCTCTGCTGGCCGTGCTCATTCGGCAGCACGGCGCGGCCGACACGCGATTGCGCCGCGCGCTGGCCGTGCAGGCGCGCGACGCCCCGCCGTGGCTGCTCTCGCATCTGCACGCCATGCTTGGCCGCATCGACGCAGGCGCCAGCGGCGCGGAAATCTTCGGCACCGGACTGCTGGACTCCCAAACCTGGTGGTACATGGCGGACCTGATGGACGCGCTCGGCGTTGAGCCGGGCCTGGCCCGCGTGCGCCAGCGCGTCGAGGTCCGCCTGTTGGCCCGGGTGCGGCGCCAGGCGCTCGTGCTGCGCTGGTGCTTGCTGATTCTTTCCCTGGCCACGGTGCTGGGCATCACGCTGTGGCATTACGCGGTGATAGACGAGCTGCGCCAGGCACTCACCAATTTCTATGCCAGCCAGTAGTGCTCCGCGGGTTGGCGGCAACGGCGCGGCTCGCCGCGCACTTTAATCAATGAGGATATTCATGAAAGCAGTCAGTCTGTCCCGGCCCCTTGGTGCGAACCAGCGCGGATTTTCCTTGATGGAAGTGTCCATCGTCACGGCCATCGTCCTGCTCATCGCCATCGTCGGCATCCCTGCCATTGGCGGGTATGTCATTGAAAACAAAGTGCCGAAGGTCGGCGAAGAATTGCAGCGGTTCATCGCCAGCATGAAGATCAACGCGCAAGGCGGTGGCGTGACACCGTACACGGGGCTGGACACCGGCGCCCTGGCCAACGCGCTGCGCGACTCCACCGTGCTCTCGGTGCAGGGTACTGGCGCCGCGGCGAGCGTGGCGCACGGCCTGGGCGGCTCCGGTATCGGCGGCAGCGGCGTGGTGCAGGTCGAGCCCGCGTCCGTCGACGGCGCGGGAATGGGCTCGGCGTTCACGCTCACGCTCACCAGTGTCAGCCACGCCGCCTGCCCAGCGCTCGCGTCCGTGCTTCAACGGGTGTCGGAAATCATCTCCATCAGCGGCAGCAGCGGCGCCAAGGTCGTCAAGGATTCAATCACCAATCCCGCGACGCCATACCGCGCTGCGCAGGCCCAGGCGCAGTGTAGCCAGGGCGACGTAAACACTTTTGTTTTCACCGCACGATGAGCGCGCACCGGGAGGTCCGGCTTTTCCCGGCGGGGCATCAGCGTCCGTTGGTGTCCCGGCAGCAGGCAGGCTTTTCGCTCATCGGGCTGGCACTGGCGCTGGCCATCACCACGGCCATGGCCATCTGGGCATCCAACGCGGTCGTCCACGGCATCGAAGCATCCGCCGCCCGCTCAGCGGGCGTTTGGCTGACACAGATCCGGCTGGCGGTGACGGATGTGCTGTCCCGCCACTCGGAGGCGCTGACCAAGGGGGAGCCTCCTCAAGACAGCCAGGGCCAGCCGCTGTTCGGCGATGCGCTGCGGCCCACGCTTTCCGAGCTTCGAGTTCAGGGTCACCTGCCTGCCGACTTTCCCGACCGGTCGGCGTTGGATTTCGGCGCGAACATCCGGCTCCTGCGCAGCCCGGCCTGTCCCGACGAGCCTTGCCGGATCGACGGCGTCGTCGCTGCCGACAAACCTTTGCTGAAAAAGGGGACGCAATTGCCGGACGAGGTGAGCATGGCTTCGGTCATCGCGTCCGCGGGCGGCTATGGCGGGGCCGTGTGGCCGCAAGCGCCGTTTCAGCTGCGAGGCGCCGCCTATGCGTTTCCCAACCCGCTCGCGGCCGACGCGCCAGCGTACCCGCCTGGCACGCTGGCCCTGTGGGCGGGCGCGGGCACCGGGCAGCCTGACATGAGCGGTTATGTGAAGATGCGCGACACCCGCGATCCGGATCTGCAAGGCAAGCTATCTGTCGCTGGCAACGTGGACGCGGGTGGCTACGTCACCGTTGGAGCCCGGGAGGTCCCTGGGCATGCCTGCGGCGTCTCAGGCGGAACGCTGGCCACGTCGGCCGCCGGTCAGCTGCTTTCGTGCGAAGCCGGCATCTGGATGCAGGCAAGCGGCGGGTTCGGGGGCGCCTACAGCACCAACTATCCGCTCGGCTGCTTCCATTACACGGGCTTGTCTACGGCCAATCCTCGCACGGGCCAGTGTTCCTGCCCGCCCGGCTACGCCGAGGTCATCGTGTCCGCCGGCGGAAAATGGACGGAAACCGAGGGTTGGACCACGGGTTTCGTCTGCGTCCGATGATGGCCATCCCGCCCATATCCCGCGTATCCCCGCCAACCCTCTATAATTGGCGATTCGCCCTAAATTCTGCTTCATCCACGATGAAATCCTCCGAGATTCGCCAGCAGTTCCTGCAATTCTTCAAGTCCAAGGGACACACCATTGTTCCCTCGTCGTCGCTCGTCCCGGGCAACGACCCGACCCTGCTCTTCACCAATTCGGGCATGGTCCAGTTCAAGGACGTCTTCACGGGCAAGGAATCGCGGTCGTACACGCGTGCCACCTCGTCGCAGCGCAGTGTGCGCGCCGGGGGCAAGCACAACGACCTGGAGAACGTGGGCTACACCGCCCGCCACCACACGTTCTTCGAAATGCTGGGCAATTTCAGCTTTGGCGACTACTTCAAGCGCGACGCCATCCAGTACGCGTGGGAACTGCTGACGCAGGTCTACAAGCTGCCGGCGGAAAAGCTCTGGGTGACGGTCTACCAGGAAGACGACGAGGCCTACGACATCTGGGCCAAGGAAGTGGGCGTGCCGACCGAGCGCATCATCCGCATCGGCGACAACAAGGGCGCACGCTACGCGTCCGACAACTTCTGGCAGATGGCGGACACCGGCCCTTGCGGTCCTTGCTCCGAAATCTTCTTTGACCACGGCCCCGAGATCTGGGGCGGCCCACCCGGATCCCCCGAAGAAGACGGCGACCGCTACATCGAAATCTGGAACCTGGTGTTCATGCAGTTCGAACGCGACGCCGCCGGCAATATGCCGCGCCTGCCGCGTCCCTGTGTCGACACCGGCATGGGTCTGGAACGCATCGCCGCCGTCCTGCAGCATGTGCATTCCAACTACGAAATTGATCTCTTCCAGCACCTGATCGCCGCCGCCGCGCGCGAAACCGGCATCAAGGACCTCGAAGACAACTCGCTCAAGGTCATCGCCGACCACATCCGCGCCTGCTCGTTCCTCATCGTCGACGGCGTGATCCCGAGCAACGAAGGCCGCGGCTACGTGCTGCGCCGCATCGTGCGCCGCGCGCTGCGTCACGGCTACAAGCTGGGCCAGACCAAACCCTTCTTCCATCGCCTGGTGCCGGATCTCGTCGCCGAAATGGGCGAGGCCTACCCGGAACTGGCCGCCGCGGCCGATCGCGTGGCCCAGGTCCTCAAGCAGGAAGAAGAACGCTTCGGCGAAACCCTCGAACACGGCATGCGCATCCTGGACACCGCCTTGGCCAACGTGCCCAAGGGCGGCGTGCTGGACGGCACCACGCTGTTCACGCTTTACGACACCTACGGCTTCCCGGTCGACCTCACCGCCGACATCTGCCGTGAACGCGAAGTCGAAGTCGACATGGCTGGCTTCGAAGTCGCCATGGAACGCCAGCGTGACCAGGCCCGCGCGGCGGGCAAGTTCAAGATGGCCGAAGGCCTCAGCTACGAAGGCGCCGAAACGCGTTTCGAAGGCTACGAAAAGCTTGAACTGGACAACGTCAAGGTCACCGCCCTGTACGTGGACGGCACGCAGGTGCAGGAAGTCAAGGCCGGCCAAAGCGCCGTTGTCGTGCTGGACGCCACCCCGTTCTATGCGGAGTCGGGCGGCCAGGTCGGCGACACCGGTCTGCTCGAAGCCGATGGCGTGCGCTTTGCCGTCGCCGACACGCTCAAGATCCAGTCCGGCGTGTTCGGCCATCACGGCACGCTGGAATCCGGCTCACTGGCCGTCGGCGACACGCTGCTGGCCCGCGTGGACGCCGTCCGCCGCGCCCGCACGGTGCGCAACCACTCGGCCACGCACCTGATGCACAAGGCGCTGCGCCAGGTGCTGGGCGCGCACGTGCAACAGCGCGGTTCGCTCGTTGATCCCGACAAGACCCGTTTCGACTTCGCGCAGGATGCGCCGCTGACGGCAGAGCAGATTGCCCGCGTCGAAGCCATCGTCAACGCCGAGGTCCTGGCCAACCATCCCACTGTCGCCCAGGTCATGGGCTATGACGATGCGGTCAAGGGCGGCGCCATGGCGCTGTTCGGCGAAAAGTACGGGGACACCGTGCGCGTGCTCGACATCGGCTTCTCGCGCGAACTCTGCGGCGGCACGCACGTCACCCGCACGGGCGATATCGGCCTGTTCAAGATCGTGTCCGAAGGCGGCGTGGCCGCGGGCGTACGCCGCATCGAAGCCATCACCGGCGACAACGCGCTGGCCTGGGTGCAGAACCAGAACGCCTTGCTGACCCAGGTGGCCGGCATGCTGCGCAGCACGCCCGCTGATCTGCCGGCGCGCATCGCGCAGGTGCAGGACCAGGTCAAGACGCTCGAAAAGGAACTGGAGCAGTCGCGCAACAAGCTTGCGGCCAGCGCCGGCAATGACCTGGCTTCCAGCGCCGCCGTCGACGTCAAGGGCATCAAGGTTCTCGCGGCCAGCATCGGCGACGTCGATCCCAAGGCGCTGCGCGGCATGGTCGACAACCTGAAAGATCGCTTGAAGCCTGCCGTCGTGCTGCTGGCCACCGGCTCGGCCGATGGCAAGATCAGCGTGGTCGGTGGCGTCACCGCCGACCTGACCGACCGCATCAAGGCGGGCGATCTGGTGGGCTTTGTCGCTAGCCAGGTGGGCGGCAAGGGCGGCGGTCGTCCCGATATGGCCATGGGCGGCGGCACGGATATCGCTGCGCTGCCCGCAGCCATCGCTGGCGTGCAGAAGTGGGTGGACGAGCGCCTCTGATGAGCGACGTCGATTCCCGTCTCGATGCCGGCGCCTCGGCGCCGGTGTTCGACCAAGACGTCGATGCCAGCGGGCTGACGTGCCCCTTGCCCATCCTGCGCGCCAAGAAGGCGCTTGCAACGATGGAAAGCGGGCAGGTGGTGCGCGTTATCACCACGGACCGCAATGCGATCCGCGATTTCCAGGCGTTTGCGCGCCAGACCGGCAATGCGCTGGTCGCGCAGCAAGAGGCCGATGGTCGCTGCGTGCATTTTCTGCGCCGGCGTTAGCCAGCCCGGCATTCGCTTCATGCAAAAGGCCCGCTTGAAAGCGGGCCTTGTTCTTTGTGGGCGTCATTCTGGCGAATTTTTTGCCTTTTTGGGGCGGCCCTTTATACCGGCGTGTCCTTGCCTACCTGTGAATGGCCGCGGCGACCGCCTGCGTGATCGTGAAGTCCACCAGATCACCTTCCTTCAACTGCTGAAGTTTTTCGCGCAGCGCCGGATCCCTGACCTGGATGGTGCGCCTGCCGCCTTGGGGTCCCTTCAGGATCACCAGGTTTGCGCTCCGGTTGATGTGCCAGATTTCGGCCGTGATCGTGGTCTGCCGGCCCACCGCGCCGCCGGGCATCGCACCCTTGGCCGACCGGGTCGCGGCGGTCTCGGTCACGACTTCAGGCGCACCGGAACCGGCGGGACGCACGTCCACGGCCACCGACTCGTAATAGTCCAGCGTCAGCGTGTCGCCCGCCTTGATCTGCTTGAAGTTGCGGATGTCCGGTCCGGCGACGATGTCCACGGTATTGCCGTCGGCGCCGCGCAGGGTGATGGTCCGGCTGGCCTGATCCACCGCCGTCACCTGACCGGACGCCGTCGTCAGCGCCGCACCGATCACGCGCGCGGGCGCCTCGGTGGGCAACGCCAGCGCGCCCGCCAGCAATCCCGCCATCGCCAGGCGCGCAAAGGGTGAGAAGACTGATTTTTGGTTCTTCATGGTGTGCACACTCCAGTTAAACGACTTTTTGTGGGGAAAAAGCGGAGTCAGGCAGGGACGCGGCAACGCCGTCCGGATCTTCCGGGCGCTTGCGGCGAAGGCGGGGTATCAGGAGAAGGCTGCCGCTTCAAAGCGGCCAGCAAGGGCAGGGCGTAGAGTTTTGCGCGGGTCGACATGAAATCCGATCGCTCCAATCAGATTGCTCTTCAGACGCACCAATTGCTCAAACGCATGACAACGGGGGAAGACCGCAGGCGAAGACACCGGCACAACCGCGCCCACAAATGCGAACGCAACGACGACCTGACCACCAACAGATCGAGCCGCAGCAGGGCTGGGCTCGTGCTTGTAGAATACCCGGATGTGGTGTTTTAGGATACAAATCGCACCGCATCACAGATTCTTCGGCACTCGCATTTGCCAGCAGGCTCCTTTCAGTGCTAGAATTTCCCGTTTTTCACAACTAATTCAAGGGATTACCTATGGTGGTGATTCGCCTGGCCCGCGGTGGGTCCAAGAAGCGTCCGTTCTACAACCTGGTGGCCACCGATTCGCGTAACCGTCGCGACGGCCGTTTTATCGAGCGCGTGGGTTTTTACAACCCCGTGGCTAGCGAAGGCACGGAAAACCTGCGCATTGCGCTGGATCGCGTGCAGTACTGGACCGGCACCGGCGCGCAACTGTCGCCCGCCGTCGAGCGTCTGGTCAAGGAATACTCGGCCAAGGTTTCCGCCGCGGCCTAATTGCCCGCGACGCACATCCTTAGCTGATTCTGGAGCAGCAGGTTTTCCACGCTTAGAGCCTCGCGCTTGAAAGCGGATATTCCTGGCTGCTTCATTGCTATCCAAGCCTGATAAAGAGCACGATAAATGCCTGATGCCGCAACTTCAAACGCGGCGCCTACGGATTTGGTCGAGCTGGGCCGCATCACTGCAGCCTACGGTGTGAAAGGCTGGGTTAAAGTGCAGCCGCATTCGGCCAACGCCGAAGTGCTGCTCTCAGCGTCTCAATGGTGGTTGACTCGCCCTGTGCCTGAATTGGCGCGGGGCGCTGTCGCGTCTGCGCCTGTCGCATTCAAGATCTTGCAAGTCCGATCGCAGGGAGCCACCGTGGTGGCGCAACTGCAGGGCATCACGGATCGCGATCAGGCCGAAGCGTTGCGCGGACATACCGTGCAAGCGCCGCGCGGATCATTTCCCGCGCCCGAGGAAGACGAATACTACTGGGTCGATCTCATTGGTTGCGCGCTGTACTCCAGCGCCAACGGCGAAGCCGCGCGCATTGGCGTGGTCAGCGAGGTCCTCGACAACGGTGCTCACGCCGTGTTGAAGGTCCTGCTGCAGAAGGGTGAGGGCGAAAGCCCCGAACCTGTCCTGGACGCCAAGGGCCGACCCGCCGAAATGCTTGTACCGTTCGTACGCGCGCATATCCACGCCGTTGATCTGGCTGCCCGCCGCATCGACAGCGACTGGCCCGCGGATTTTTGATGCGTATCGACGTCGTTACGCTATTTCCCGAAATGTTCGGGGTGGTGCGCGACCTCGGCGTCACCGGCCGGGCTCACGCCCAGGGCCGGTGGCAGCTTCATGCCTGGAATCCCCGCGATTTCACGCATGACGTACACCGCACCGTGGACGACCGCCCCTACGGCGGCGGCCCCGGCATGGTGATGATGCCGGGTCCTTTGGAAGCCGCCGTCAATGCCGCCCAGCAGGCGCGCGCCGCGCAGGGCCTGGGTCCCGCCCCGGTGGCGCTGCTTGCGCCAGTCGGCCGGCGCTATGACCAGGCCGGCGCCGAAGCGCTGGCCGCCAGCGATGGCCTCATTCTCATCTGCGGCCGTTACGAAGGCGTGGACCAGCGCTTCATCGATCGCTGTGTCACGCAGGAAATCTCGCTCGGCGACTTCGTCCTCTCTGGCGGTGAAATCGCGGCGCTTGCCGTGATCGATGCCGCAGTGCGTCTTTTGCCGGGCGTGCTCAACGACGGCGATTCCGCCCTGCAGGATTCCTTCAACGACACCTTGTCTGGCCTGCTGGACAGCCCGCACTACACGCGCCCGGAAGTCTACGAGGGCGAAGCGGTGCCGGCGCCGCTGTTGAGCGGGCACCACGCCAATATCGCGCGCTGGCGGCGCGAGCGGTCGCTGGCATTGACTGCCGCACGCCGGCCCGAACTCATCGAATCGGCGCGCGCAAAAGGCTGGCTGAGCAAGCTGGACGAGCGCTATCTGGCCGAGTTGACCGGCACGCCGTTGCCTGCGGAGCCGGGCACAAGACGCCGTCGCCCGCGCAAACCCGGTGCGGACGCCGCGCCCGCGGGGCAGAACCAACCCAACTCCACCCCGGATTCCAGCCCCGATCCCAAGCCCAATCCGTCCGACGCCTCCTGACCGTCGCGCCGGCCCGCCACGCCCACAACGCTAGGGAAGTCCCTGGATTGTGGGCGTTTTCGCGGCTCCTTAGTATTGAAAATTACATGCACATGAAATTTTCATATGAGCCGCTCTGCCGCCGTTCGCCGTGCCAGCGCAGCACCCTCGTCGCCCGCCCACGCGGGGCGGCCGGAGTCGGCCGTCGATCTGTGGCTGGGTCAGCAGTTGCGTCAGTTGCGCAAGCAACAGGGACGGTCGCTGGCTGACGTCGCCCGAACCTGCGGCATGTCGCTCGGCCTGCTCAGCCAGATCGAAAGAGGGCTGAGCTCGGCCTCCGTCAAAGTCCTACATCTCCTGGCGCGCGAGTTCCGCGTGTCGGTCAATGCGTTGTTGCGCAACGCCGAGCATACCGGCGGCGAAGAGGATGGCCGCGTGGCCCGCGCGGGCACGCACCGCCATATCGACTTGAAGGAAAAGGGCATCAGCAAAGAGATGTTCACGCCCTCGGCCTGCCGCAGCATGGACCTGTGCCGCGCTTCCATCGCGCCCGGCGGCTCCACCGGCACCGAGCTCTTCGTGACGGGACAGGGCGAGCAGATCGGCCTGGTGCTCAAGGGTGTGCTCGAACTATGGGTGGGCGACCGCGTCATCCGCCTGCAAGCCGGCGACAGCTTTTGCTACGCCAGCAGCACGCCGCGCCGCTGGTGCAATCCGGGGACCCAAACGACCGAGGTCATCTGGGCCATCTCCAACATCACTCAAGCCGCGGAGGACGACACGCCACAAGCGCCCTGAGCGCGCAGCACCCAAGCGGCGGAACGCGCGGGGAGCGTGCCGCCACCGGACGCGCCACGCGCGGCCCGGCCTTCTTTGCCACGATGAGGATATGTCATGAAATTCAAGACTCTTGTTGTCTCTGTATTCGCAGCATTGTCCATGGCGGCGGGCGCCCAAGCCCAGACGGTATTGAAGGTGGGGTCCACGCCCACCGGCAGCCCGTTCACCTTTCTCGATACCAAGACGAACAGCATCGAGGGCGTGATGGTCGACATCGTGAAAGCGGTGGGCAAGGAAGCGGGATTCTCGGTGCAGATCGAGCCCATGGCGTTTTCCGCGCTGATCGGATCGCTGACATCCAAGCGCATTGACATCGTGTCGGCGGCGATGTTCATCACGCCGCAGCGCCAGCAGGTGGTGAGCTTTTCCGAGCCTGTCTATCGCTACGGCGAGGGCCTGATGGTGCTCAAGACCGACAACAAGGAATACAAGTCCTTCGCCGACATGAAGGGCATGACCGTCGGCGTGCAGGTTGGCACCGCCTTTGTCGAGCCCATTCAAAAGAGCGGCGTCTTCAAGGAAGTGAAGCTTTACGACAATCCGCCCGACATGATGCGCGACGCCAACGCCGGCCGCATCCAGGGCGGCTTCATGGACTATCCCATCGCCGCGTACGTCCTGTCGCAGGGCAACTATCCCAACCTGAAGATGGCGCAGTCGTACCAGCCGACGATCATGGGAAGCCTTGGGCTCGCCACGCGCAAGGACGACACCGAACTGCTTGATCGCATCAACAAGGCGCTGGCAAAGCTGAAAGCCGACGGTGCCATCGACGCGATCCTGAAGAAGTGGGGCCTGGGCGGCGCGTGATGCCGGCCGGGCTATCCCAGATCAAGCATTCGCAACATCCCGCCGGCGCTTTCGGCCGCGCCGGCGGACGCAGCGCATCCGCGGCGCTTCTCGGGCCGTTTCCCAAGCGGTCATCGCGGGCTGTCTTCTCGGAGTGGGTGGACTCATGACGGAATTCTTGAAAGACGCGGCAGAGTTCATGCCGATCCTGCTGGAGGGCGCCAAGCTCACCATTCTGGTCACGCTGGGTTCCCTTGCGCTGTCCACGGTGCTGGGCTTGGTGTGGGCGTTGATGCGGGTGTCCGGCAACAAGTATCTGTCGGGCTTCAGCGCGGGCCTTGTCAATCTGTTGCGCGGCATTCCGATCATCGTGCTGCTCTTCTACATCTACTTCGTGATGCCGGACATGGGCGTGTCGCTGAGCGCGGTGCACGCGGCCATCATCGGCCTGGGCATCGCGTATTCCGCCTATCAGGCGGAGAATTTCCGCGCCGGCATCCAGGCAATCGACCGCGGACAAATCGAAGCGGCGATGGCCATGGGCATGGGTTGGGGGCTGACGATGCGGCGCGTCGTGCTGCCGCAGGCCGTGAAGATCGTCCTGCCGCCGTACGGCAACATCATGATCATGATGCTGAAGGACTCGTCGCAGGCGTCCACCATCACCGTCGCCGAGCTGGCGCTGCAGGGCAAGCTCATCGCCGTATCCACCTTCAAGAACGCCACGGTGTTCACTCTGGTGGCGCTGATGTACCTGGTGATGTGCGTGCCGCTCATCCTGCTGGTGCGGCATCTGGAAAAGCGGAGCGCCATCAAATGATCAGCCTGCAAGGCGTAAGGAAGAGCTTTGGCACGCTCGAGGTCCTGAAGGGCATCGACGCCGAGGTCGAGCAGGGGGAGGTCGTGTGTGTGGTGGGTCCGTCCGGCTCGGGCAAGTCGACCATCCTGCGCTGCATCAACGGACTGGAACGCTACAACGCCGGCCGCATCACCGTGGACGGCGAGCTCGTCGATTGCGACGCGCCTTCCATCGTGTCGATTCGCACGCAGGTGGCGATGGTGTTCCAGCGCTTTAACCTGTTTCCGCATCGCACGGCGCTGGAAAACGTCATCGAAGGCCCGATCTTCGTGAAGAAGGAACCGCGCGCCCAGGCGGTGGAGCGCGGCCGGGAATTGCTGGCCAGCGTGGGGCTGGCGGACAAGGAGCACGCGCATCCGAACCAGCTATCCGGCGGCCAGCAGCAGCGCGTGGCGATCGCGCGGGCGCTCGCGATGCAACCCAAGGCGATCCTGTTCGACGAGCCCACCTCGGCGCTCGATCCTGAACTGGTCGGCGATGTGCTGGGCGTCATGCGCAAGCTGGCCGAGGCCGGCATGACGATGGTCGTCGTCACGCACGAAATGAGCTTTGCGCGCGAGGTCGCCGACCGCGTCATGTTCTTTGACGGCGGCGTCATGGTGGAGCAGGGCGCCGCCCGCGAAGTGCTGAATCATCCGCAGCATCCGCGCACGCAGGACTTCCTGCGGCGCGTGCTGCATCCCATGTAAGGAAGGAAGCCCCATGCAGCCAGCGCCGTTTCCGCTTTCCCCGTCACTGTGGGCGGCCACCGCGGCGCCGCCGCCTCCCACCGGGCCGCTGGACGCGTCGGCGCAGGCCGACGTCGCCGTGATC
>NZ_DIEJ01000179.1:0-2273 GCF_002418565.1 Achromobacter sp. UBA5777
CGCTTCGGCGGCGCCGCCGCCAGCATCGGCCCCGAAAAGCAGACGCGCCTTGCCCGCGCGGCGGCGTATTGGCTGCCCGAACTGGCCCGCCGGCACTGGGGCGGCCTGGTCCCGCCCGCCCGCTTCGACGCCGTGATTTTCGACAGCGGCGACCCCGCCTGGCTGCGCGGCGCATTCTGGCTGCCATGACCCGGCTGGTCTGGCGTGACATCCCCCCTCGCCCACGTTGCGCATGGACAGAACCGCGGCCCGGCCCCGTGAGATAATCGCGCCCATGGATATGACCTCTCGTATGACGTCGCACTTTCGCGACGCCATGGCCGCTCACGAACAAAGCATGAACGTCCTGGCCGAACCGCTGGCCGTGGCCGTGGACGTGCTGTTCGGCGCCCTGGCGAACAACGGCAAGATTCTGGCTTGCGGCAATGGCGGCTCGGCTGCCGACGCGCAGCATTTCATCGCGGAACTGGTGGGCCGCTTCGAACGCGAACGCCTGCCGCTCGCGGGCATTGCGCTCAACACCGACACCTCGATTCTCACGGCAGTCGGCAACGACTACGGCTTTGACGAAATCTACGAACGGCAGGTCAACGCCTTCGGGCAGGCCGGCGACGTGCTCGTGGCCATCTCGACCAGCGGCAATTCGCCCAACGTGGTCCGCGCCATGGAAGCCGCCAGCGCGCGCGAGATGCACGTCCTGGCCCTGACCGGCAAGGGCGGCGGCGTCATGGGGGAACTCATTACCCCGATGGACGTCCATCTATGTGTTCCCAGCGATCGCACCATGCGCATCCAGGAAGTCCATATTCTGCTGCTGCACGCGCTGTGCGACGGCATCGACGCTCTTCTGCTTGGAGACACCGAATGATTCTTGACGTCAGACCCGCAGTCCGCCCGCTGATGCTTGCCGCCGCGCTTTCGACCGCGGCGCTTTCGCTGACGGCCTGCGCGCCCTTGATCGTGGGCGGCGCTGCCGCCACCACGGCGGTCGTGGTCACCGACCGCCGCACGTCCGGCGTCCAGCTCGAAGACCAGAACATGGCGTTCAAGGCGCAGAGCCAGATCGCCCAGAAGCTGGGCGACACGGCCCGCGTCAACGCCATGGCCTACGGCGGCCACCTGCTGCTGACGGGCGACGTGCCTTCGGAAGAAGCCAAGAACCAGGCCACGGCCATCGCGCAAAGCGTGGAAAACGTGAAGCAGGTTGTCAACCAGCTCAACGTCGGCCCCATCGCCTCGTTCGGCCAGCGCTCCAACGACACCTGGCTGACCTCCAAGGTCAAGACCGCGCTGCTCAACACCAAGTACGTGCCCTCGGGCACCATCGCGGTCACCACCGACCGCGGCGTCGTCTACCTGATGGGTAAGGTCACCCAAGCCGAAGGCGAATACGCCGCCAATGCCACCGCCGACGTCGGCGGCGTGACCAAGGTGGTCAAGCTCTTTGAAATCATCAGCCGCGAAGAAGCCATCCGTCTGTCTGGCAGCGGCTCCAAACCCGCCACCACCGAAAGCAAGGCGCCCATCGAAACCGGAACCGGTCCGGCCACCGACAACGCGGCTGGCACGGGCGGCACGAGCAGCGGCGTCGAAGCAATGCCCATCAAATGAAAAAAGCCATCGTAGCCCTCGCAGTTCTCGTGGCCGTCGGCATCGGCGCCTGGTTCGCCATGCGCCCGGCCCAGACCGCGCCCGACGTCACCTTCACCACGCTGGAAGGCAAGACCTTCTCCATGCAGGACCTGCGCGGCAAGGTCGTGCTGGTCAAATTCTGGGCAACCAGCTGTGTGACCTGCGTGAAGCAGATGCCCGACACCATCTCCGCCTACAACGAGTACGCGGACAAGGGGTATGAAGCCATCGCGGTCGCCATGAACTACGATCCGCCCAACTTCGTGCTCAACTTCGCCGAAACCCGCAAGCTGCCGTTCCCGGTCGCGCTGGACACCAAGGGCGAGATCGCGCGCGCCTTCGGAGACATCCGCCTGACGCCCACGGCGTTCCTCATTGACAAAGAGGGACATATCATCAAGCGTTACCTGGGCGAATACGACAAGGCCGAGTTCCACGCCACCGTCGAAAAGGCCTTGGCCGCCGGCTGATCCGCCGCATCGGCGCAGCCCCCAAAGAATTGCCCGCTGCAAGCGGGCGATTTTTTTTGGGCGGGCGTCCTGCTCTACTGATTTCATAAAAAAGCCGCCCGGGGTCAACGGGCGGCTTTCGGCAATGCGGCGGGCTGATTCTGCCACGCGCGGGGGGGTCGGGCCGCCCCC
>NZ_DIEJ01000179.1:2316-8532 GCF_002418565.1 Achromobacter sp. UBA5777
AGCACGTTGGCGTACGGCGAATCGGCGCCTTCGATGAACAGGGCATCCTTGGTCGGCACCAGGCCGGCTTCCAATGCGTAGTTGGTGTTGATGAGCGCCAGGTCCACGTCGTCCAGCGCGCGCGGCAGCATGGCGGCTTCGAGTTCGCGGAACTTCAGCTTCTTGGGGTTCTCGACGACATCGGCGGCGGTCGCCAGGATGTTGGCCGGATCCTTGAGTTTGATGACGCCCTGCTTCTGCAGCAGCACCAGGGCGCGGCCGCCGTTGGACGGATCATTGGGAATGGCGACCGTGGCGCCGTCCTTCAGGTCGGACAGGCTCTTGATCTTTTTGGAATAGCCGCCGAAGGGCTCGACGTGGACCAGCGCCACCGGCACGAGCGTCGCCTTGCGATCCTTGTTGAAGCTTTCCAGGTACGGCTTGTGCTGGAAGAAGTTGGCGTCGAGTTGCTTGTCCGCCAGTTGCAGGTTGGGCTGCACGTAGTCGCTGAACACCTTGATGTCGAGCTCCACGCCTTCCTTGGCCAGCTTGGGCTTGACCACTTCCAGGATCTCGGCATGCGGCACCTGCGTGGCGCCCACGACCACCTTTTCGGCGTGAGCCGCGTTGGCGGCAACCAGGAGGACCGACGCCGCCAGGGCGGAACGGACAAAGTTCAAACGCATGTGTTGCCTCTTTTATGGTGAAAACCGGGATCGATGTCCCGCAGGTTCGGGCAGGCCCCCTTTTGCGGGGCGTGCCGTTGTGAAAACGCCCCCAATTTACCCGAATGCCGGTTATTTGTCGGGCATATGGACATGGGTTTGCAGCATAAGAAACCTGTGGGGACTACAATCCGTCGTATGCTTGCGCTAGGCGCGTTCCAACCGCGTTCTTGTGCAGGCATTTTTTTAACGCCCATCAACTTTTCTGTTATTTATCTGCCGACTTAGCTGCCATGACCGACACCCCCGACCCTGCTGCCGTTTCGTCTCCCGCCGTCAAAGCCGCCGTGCTGTCCGAGGCTCTGCCGTATATCCGACGATTTCACGGCAAGACCATCGTGGTCAAGTACGGCGGCAACGCCATGACGGAAGAGCGATTGCAGCGCAGCTTCGCGCACGATGTCGTGCTGCTCAAGCTGGTGGGTCTGAATCCGGTGGTGGTCCACGGTGGTGGTCCGCAGATCGATGACGCCCTGCGCCGCATCGGCAAGCAAGGCACCTTCATCCAGGGCATGCGCGTCACCGACGCCGAGACCATGGAAGTCGTGGAATGGGTGCTGGGCGGCCAGGTCCAGCAGGACATCGTCATGATGATCAACGAGGTCGGCGGCAAGGCCGTCGGCCTGACCGGCAAAGACGGTGGTCTGATCCAGGCCCAGAAGAAGCTGATGGCCAACAAGGACAACCCGTCCGAGCCCATCGACATCGGTTTCGTCGGCGACATCACGATGGTCGAGCCGGCCGTCGTGAAGGCGCTGCAGGACGACCAGTTCATCCCCGTCATTTCGCCCATCGGCTATGGCGAGGACGGCACGGCCTACAACATCAATGCCGACGTCGTCGCCGGCAAGATGGCCGAAGTGCTGGGCGCCGAAAAGCTGCTCATGCTGACCAACACCCCGGGCGTGCTGGACAAGGGCGGCAAGCTGTTGCGCAGCCTGTCGGCCCAGACTATCGACGAGCTCTTTGCCGATGGCACGATCTCCGGCGGCATGCTGCCCAAGATCTCGTCCGCGCTGGACGCCGCCAAGAACGGCGTCAATTCGGTGCACATCGTCGACGGCCGCGTGCCGCACTGCCTGCTGCTCGAAATCCTGACCGACCAGGGCGTCGGCACGATGATCAGCTCGCACTGATGAAGCACACCCCCGCAGCACAGCGCGCCGCGCGATCGTCATGATGCAAGCGCGACGCCAGTTGCTGCGGCCCGCGGTGCGGATGCGCCGCTCCCGCGGGATTGCCACAGGCGCGCCCGAGCGCCTGTGGCTGTTCGATCTGGACAACACGCTCCACGACACCTCGCACGCCATCTTCTCCAAAATCGACCACGGCATGACCATGGCGGTGGCCGAGGCGCTGAACGTGGATGTGGATGCCGCCAACCTCGTGCGCAAGCAATACTGGAAGCGCTACGGCGCGACCATGATCGGCATGGTGCGCCATCACGGCGTCGATGCCCACGAATTCCTGCACCGCAGCCACGACTTCGACGTCGCGCCGCTGTTGCGCTCGGAAAAGGCGCTTGCTTACAAGCTGCGCCGCCTGCCCGGCCGCAAGGTCCTGCTGACGAACGCGCCGCTGCACTATGCGCGGTCCGTCCTGTCGCATCTTGGCATCCTGCGCCAGTTCGACAGCCTGTGGGCCATCGAGCACATGCGGTTGCATGGCGAGTTCCGGCCCAAGCCCTCCGCGGCGCTGCTGCGCTACGTGCTGGCGCGCGAAGGCGTTCCCGCCCACCGCGCCGTGCTGGTCGAAGACACGTTGGTCAACCTGCGGGGCGCCCGCCTCGCTGGCCTGAAGACGGTCCACGTGTATCACCCCGGCACGCCCTTCGGCCGCGGACGCTCGCACCGCCCGGCATACGTCGACTTGCGGGTAAACTGCGTCAGTGATTTATTGTTACGCCGACGCCCCCTGCGGGGCTGACGGCTCGCAGCATCCCCTCCACCCGTCATCCTGCGCGAAGCAGTCCCTCCCATGGCGAGCAAACCCGGCGAGCGCAAGACCCAGATTCTGCAGACTCTGGCCGAAATGCTGGAGCAGCCGCACGCGTCCCGCATCACCACGGCCGCTCTGGCCGCGCGCCTGGAGGTCTCCGAAGCCGCCCTCTACCGGCACTTCGCAAGCAAGGCGCAGATGTTCGAAGGACTGATCGAGTTCATCGAAACCAGCATCTTCACGCTGGTGAACCAGATCGCCACCGCCGAGCCCTACGGATTGCCTCAAGCTCACAAGACGGTCTCCATGCTGCTGACCTTCTCGGAGCGCAACAAGGGCATGACCCGCGTGCTGACCGGCGATGCGCTGGTCACGGAAGACAACCGGCTGCAGGAACGCATCAATCACATCAACGACCGCATCGAGGCGTCGTTGAAGCAATCGCTGCGCATCGCCATCACCGATGGCGGCCTGCCGCAGGAAGCCAACGTTGCCGCGCATGCCAGCCTGCTGACGCATCTGGTGTTGGGCCGCTGGCTGCGTTATGCGCAAAGCGGGTGGCGTGTCACGCCCACCCTGCATCTGGACGAACAGCTACGTCTGGCCTTAGGCTGATGCGCCGGCATTAGCGCCATTTCACGTACCAATCCCGATCCTTTTCGCTGGTCGGGCGCACGCATCGTGATCCGATTGGTTCGCGCGGATGCAACACTCGCATGCTTGCCCCACGCGGGGGGCGACGAGCATAATGCCCAGGACGAGTTTTCCACAAGCGCTGTTCTCCACCTTCTTGACGTTCATCAATACGGGTTTTCCACAATGCCGTCACGATCATCCTGTAGCGTCGACACACCGATTTGATTGACCCCGTGCTCGCGGGCGGTGTTTCGTCAGTTTGACCTCAACCGGAGAAGGATATGGCCGCGGAAACCGCAGTCCCCGCCTCGCAAGCCCCCAAGAAAACCAAAATACCCATCGGGCTCATCGCCGGCATCCTCGTGATGATCGGCGTTTTAATGATGCCTTTGCCCGCAGACCTGCCCGTTGCAGGCCACCGCATGCTGGCAATCCTGGCGTTCGCCGTGGTCGTGTGGATCACCGAAGCCGTCTCCTACGAAGCCAGCGCCATCATGATCACGACGCTGATGGCTTTCCTTCTGGGCACCGCGCCCACCATCAAAGATCCCAACGTTCTCTATGGCACGTCCGCCGCCATCAGCATGGCGCTGACGGGTTTTGCAAACTCGGCGCTGGCGCTCGTCACCGGCGCCTTGTTCATTGCCGCCGCCATGACATTCACCGGACTGGACCGGCGCATCGCGCTGGTAACGCTGTCCAAGGTGGGCACCAGCACGCGCCGCATCCTCATCGGATGTATCGCCGTGACGATCGTGCTGAGCCTGGTTGTGCCCAGCGCCACCGCGCGCAGCGCCGCCGTGGTGCCGATCATGATGGGCGTCATCGCGGCCTTCGGCGTGGACAAGCGCTCGAACATCGCGGCCGGCATCATGATCATCGTGGCCCAGGCCACCAGCATCTGGAACGTCGGCATCCAGACCGCCGCCGCGCAGAACCTGCTGACGGTCGGCTTCATGGAAAAGATGCTGGGCGAACGCGTGGCGTGGTCGGACTGGCTGATCGCGGGCGCCCCCTGGTCGCTGATCATGTCGGCCGTGCTGATCGTCATCGTGCTCAAGCTGCTGCCGCCTGAAAGCAACAGCATCGCCGGCGGCAAGGAAGCCGTCGAGAAGTCGCTGCTCGACCTGGGTCCCATGACCGGTGCGCAAAAGCGCCTGATGGCCGTGTCGGTCATGCTGCTGCTGTTCTGGTCCACCGAAGGCAAGCTGCACAAGTTCGACACCACCTCGACCACCTACTTCGGCCTCGTGCTGCTGATGCTGCCGCGCTTTGGCGTGATGACGTGGAAAGACGTGCAATCGCGGATCCCATGGGGCACGGTGATCGTGTTCGGCGTGGGTATCAGCCTGGGCACGGCGCTGCTCACGACGCAGGCCGGTCAATGGCTGGGCAACCAGGTGGTGCTGCACACCGGCCTGGACCATCTTGGCCCGCTCGCCATCTTCGCCATCCTGGCGGCCTTCCTGATCGTGATCCACCTGGGCTTTGCCAGCGCCACCGCGCTGACCTCGGCCATGCTGCCCATCCTGATCTCGGTGCTGGCAACGCTGCCGGGCGACTTCAGCCGCCTGGGCATGACGATGCTGCTTGGCTTCGTGGTCAGCTACGGCTTCATCCTGCCCATCAACGCGCCGCAGAACATGGTGTGCCTGGGCACCGAAACGTTCAATGCCAAGCAGTTCGCCAAGGTCGGCATCATCGTGACCATCGTCGGCTACCTCTTGATGCTGCTGATGGGCATGACGTACTGGCGCTGGCTGGGCTGGCTGTAAGGAGTCGTCATGAAAATCACGCTAGCCCAAGCCAACGAATACGGCCGCCGGGTGCTGATGGCACAAGGCGTACCGGAAGACATCGCCCGCGACGTGGCCGAGCATCTGGTGGAATCCGACCGTGTCGGCTACACGAGCCACGGCCTGTCGATCCTGACGAACTACCGCCGCGTGCTGTCCGAGGGCCTGGCCCAACCCGACGGCCGCCCGGAACTCCTCAACGACCGCGGCGCCATGCTGGCCTACGATGGCCACCACGGACTGGGTCAATACGTGGGCAAGGTGGTCATCGAAAAGGCGATCGAGCGCACGCAGGAACACGGCCAGTGCATTCTGACCCTGCGCCACAGCCATCACCTTGGCCGCATGGGCCATTTCGGTGAGATGGTGGCGGCCAAGGGGCTGATCCTGCTGGCCTTCACCAACGTGATCAACCGCTCGCCCACCGTCGCCCCGTTCGGCGGCGCCCAGGCGTGCCTGACCACGAATCCGCTGTGCTTCGCGGGCCCATTGCCTGGCGGCCGCCCGCCGTTCATCGTGGACATGGCGACCAGCTCGATCGCGGTGAACAAGGCGCGCGTGCTGGCTGCCAAGGGTGAACAGGCGCCGCCAGGGTCGCTGATCGATGCGGATGGCAACCCGACGACGGACCCGGGTGCGCTCTTTACCGATCCTCCGGGCGCGTTGTTGCCATTCGGCGGTCACAAAGGTTACGCGCTGGGTCTGGTGGCCGAATTGCTCGCGGGTGTGCTGTCCGGCGGCGGCACGATCCAGCCCGAGCATCCGCGCATCGGGGTGGCGACCAACAACATGTTCGCGCTGCTGCTGGATCCGCAGGTGGACTTCAATACTGACTGGCGGTCGATGGAAGTCGGCGCATTCATCGACTACCTGCATGCGTGCAAGCCGCAGCCGGGGGTTGAGTCGGTGCAGTATCCGGGTGAATACGAAGCTCGGAATCGGGCGGTCAATGCGGATTCGGTGGAATTTGATAGCCGGATCTGGGATGGGTTGACGAAGTTGGCCGTTGAGCTTGGGGTGCCTGACGCGTTGCCGTGAGGAAGGTTTTGGGCTGGCATTGAGCCGAGTTCTTTAGACGCCCGTCGCAGCGGGGGCTGGGGTGCGCGGGGCTACGATTGCGGTCCGGAGCCTTCGCTCCGGAC